>NZ_JBFBAD010000130.1:0-27707 GCF_040682075.1 Actinoplanes sp. NPDC051411
GCTCCTGCTGGCGGCGCGCCGCCGGGCGCGCGGGGCCGGCCGGCGCGCGGCCCGGCCGGCCCGCCCGGCCCCCCGGCCCCCCCACGGCCGGTCAGTGCGGCGCGTCGGGGACGCTGTTGAGCTCCTGCAGCTGCTGGGTGACGTGGCTGTTGAGCGCCGCGTGGTAGCTCTGCGCGAGCTGGCCCAGCCGGTCGATCTCGTCGAGCAGGGCGGCCCGCTTGGCACTGATGCTGGCGATCGCCTCGGAGTGGGTGCGCCGGGCGTCGCTCTCGATCGTGCCCGCCTTGAGGGCAGCCTCGCTGGTGATCTGCTCGGCCTTGGAACGGGCCTGCGAGATCAGCGCCTCGACCTCGCGCTCGGCGTCGCGCATGTGGTCGTCGGCGGTGCGCTGGGCCATCTGGAGCACCCGGACGTTGCGGTCGTCGTCGCCGATGCTGGGCATCGCGCCGGACTGGGACCGCGACTCCGAGCGGGCCCGCTCGAGCTGGGACTGCATGTTGCGGGCGTTGGCCTCGGCCCGGTCGCGGGCCTCCTGGAGCCGCTCAAGCTCGCCGACCAGGCTGGCGAACTCGCCGGTCAGCACCATGGTCGAGGCCGCGCTGCCGCCGCCTGCGGCTCCGCCGCCGCGCTGCATGGTGTCGCGGAGCGAGCCGTTCTCCTCGAGCAGCCGGATGAGCTCCTGCTCGACCTCGTCGAGGAAGGCGTCGACCTCTTCCTCGTCGTAGCCACGCTTGCCGATCGGCGGCTTCTTGAAGGCCATGTTGTGGATGTCAGCCGGAGTGAGCGGCATGGTGCTCCTCGTTCCCGTCGGTTGCGTGCGGCCATGAATCCTACGCAACCACCCTGTGGGCGCGCGCCCGGCGTGATCACCGCGAGTTGATATCGACCGGTATCGTGGCCGCGTGGCGGTTGTGGACGATCCGCGGGCGGCGCTCCGCCGCGGCCTGTCGGTCGAGGCCAGAGGCCTTTCGCAGGTGGTGCGGGGTGGGCGGCGCACCCTCGAAAATGTTTCACTCTCCGTGCGGCCGGGTGAACTTGTAGCGATCATCGGGGCCAGCGGAGCGGGCAAAACGACCCTGCTCGACGCATTGTCCGGAATGCGACCGCCGGCTTCCGGCTCGGTGCGGCACGACGGCCGCCCGGCTCCCGACGATGCGGTGGGTTATGTCCCGCAAGACGACATCATTCACCAGCAGCTGCCGCTGGCCCGTACGTTGCGGTACGCGGCCCGCCTGCGCCTGCCCGCGGCGACGACGCGGGAGGAGGTGGACCGCCGGGTCGCCGAGGTGCTGGACGTGCTCGGGCTGGCCGGTCGCGCCGGCACGCGGGTCGGGTCGCTCAGCGGGGGCGAGCGCAAGCGGGCCAGCATCGCGGTCGAGCTGCTCGCCCGGCCGCGGGCCCTGTTCCTCGACGAGCCGACCTCGGGGCTCGATCCGGCGGCGGCGACGGAGTTGCTGAGCCTGCTGCGGCGGGTCGCGGCCGACGGCGTACCCGTGGTGTTGACCACTCACAACCCGGCGGATGTCTCCCGGTGCGACACCGTCGTGGTTCTCGCGCCCGGAGGGCGCCTGGTCTTTTCCGGTACGCCGTCGCGAGCGCCCGCGCACTTCGGGGCGGATGACGTGCCGGGCATTTACGGTCTGCTAGCGGCGGCGCCGCCTTTCGAGGCGTCGCCGGCGACGGCCCGCGGCTTCCAAGACGCGCCGAGCCCGCGGCGGCCGCCCGGCGTGCTGCGGCAGACCGCCCTGCTCACCGCCCGCAACCTGGCGATCCTGCGGGCCAACCGGCTCACGCTCGCGATCCTGGGCGGGTCGCCGCTGGTCATCCTGGCGATGTTCCTGATGCTGTTCCGGGCCGGCGCGTTCGATTTCCGGCATCCCGACCCGTCCACCACGGTGATGATCCTGTTCTGGATCGCGTTCGGGGTGTTCTTCTTCGGGCTGACCTACGGTCTTCTGCAGATCTGCGCCGAATTGCCGATCCTGCGCCGGGAGGTGTTCGGCGGCCTCGGCCTCGGCGCCTACCTGGCGGCCAAGGTCGCGCTGCTGATGCCGCCGCTCGCGCTGGCCGACCTGCTGTTGCTGGCGGTGCTCCGCGCGCTCGACCGGCTTCCGGCCCGCGATTTCGCCGGGCTCTATCTGACCGCGTTTCTGGCCTCGGCGTGCGCGCTGGCGCTCGGCCTGCTCTGCTCGGCGAGCGTGTCCGATGTCGCCCAGGCCACGCTACTGCTGCCGATGCTGTGCTTCCCGCAGGTGCTGTTCGTCGGGGCGATCCTGCCGGTGCCGGTGATGGCGCCGGTCGGGCGCTGGATCAGCTACGCGATGTCCAACCGGTGGTCGTTCGAGGCGCTGGGGCACGACGCCGGGCTGCCCGCGCTGTGGCGGGACGGTGGTTCGCCGCTCGGGCCGCCGCTGCTCGCCTCCTACGGCTCCAGCTTCGACCGGGCGACGGGGGTGAACTGGGTGATCCTGGCCGGGATGACCGTGGTCCTCCTCGGCGGGGCGCTGCTGGTGCTGCGCAGGCGGTGCCCTCGTGGATGAGTTCCTCGCGCGCTACCCGGGCTATGCGTCGACGTCACGCGTCGACGAATTGCGCGCGACCGAATATTCCCATCTGGACCGGAACGGCGAGGTCTATCTCGACTACACGGGCGCCGGGGTCTACGCCGAATCTCAGGTGAGGGCCCATTATGAGCGGGTGCGCGGCCGGGCGTACGGAAATCCGCATTCGGAAAATCCGGCCTCCGCCGCCTCGACGGACTTGGTGGATTCGGCCCGCCGGGCCGTGTTGCGCTTTCTGAATGCCCCGGCCGACGAATACGCGGTGATTTTCACCGCGAACGCCTCCGGGGCCTGCCGACTGGTCGGGGAGGCCTACCGGTTCGGGCGCGGGCGCGATCTCGTGATGGCCTTCGACAACCACAATTCGGTCAACGGGATCCGCGAGTTCGCGCGGCGGGCGGGCGCCCGGCGGCGATATGTTCCGCTCGAGCCGCCCCATCTCCGCATTTCGAACCGGTCGCTCGAACTGGCGCTGGGCGGCCGCCGGCGGCGCGGCCTGTTCGCCTTTCCCGCCCAGAGCAACTTCACCGGTGTCCAGCATCCGCTGCACTGGGTCGACGACGCCCACAGGTCGGGCTACGACGTCCTGCTCGACGTGGCCGCGTTCCTGCCGACCAACCCGCTCGACCTGACCGCGGTCAAACCGGATTTCGTGCCGATCAGCTGGTACAAGGTGCTCGGCTACCCGACCGGCCTCGGCTGCCTGGTCGCCCGCCGCGACGCCCTCGCCCGGCTGCGGCGGCCGTGGTTCGCCGGCGGCACCATCACCGCGGTCAGCGTCGGCACCGAATGGCACGAACTCGCCACCGACGAAACCGCCTTCGAGGACGGCACGCTCAACTTCCTCAGCGTGCCCGACCTCGAGTTCGGCCTGAACTGGGTGGAGAGCGTCGGCCACGACGTGATCCGCGCCCGCGTGCGTGACCTGACGGGCTGGCTGCTCGACTCGTTGCCGCGGCTCAAGCACGCCAACGGGCGCCCGCTGGTCCGCGTCTACGGCCCGCCCGGCCTCGACGGCCGCGGCGGCACGGTCGCCTTCAACCTGCTCGACCCGGACGGCGAGGTCGTCGACGAGCGCCTGGTCGCCGGGGAGGCGACCGCGGCCGGCATCTCCCTGCGCACCGGCTGCTTCTGCAACCCCGGAGCCGGGGAAGGGGCCTTCGAGATCGGGCGGCGCCAGCTCCGCGGGTCGCTGCGCTGGGGCGTACGCACGGTGGACGAGTACATCGCGATGATGGGCATCCCCACGGGCGGGGCGATCCGCGTGTCGCTCGGTCTCGCCTCCACGTTCGGCGACGTGCAGCGGCTCCTCGACTTCCTGGAGCAGACCTACCCCGACCGCCGCGCCTCCTCTAAAGGATTGGCGCCGCGCCTGCGCTGCTGATAGGAAGGCGGCGTGGAACAGACCGAACTGCTGCGCCTGATCGACGAACGGTCGGCCGCCTTCCGGGCCGCGGTCGCCGCCGCGCCCAGCATGGACGCCAAGGTGCCGACCTGTCCCGGGTGGACGCTGTTCGATCTGGTGCGGCACCTGGGCGCGGGCCGCCGCAAGTGGGCCGCGATCATCGCCGCCGGCCCGGCCGACGCCCCTCCGGACAGCTCCACGTGGGACATCCCGGCGCCGGCCGAACGTGAGGCCCTGCTGGCCTGGTTCTCCGCATCGATCGAGCGGCTGCTCGACGCGCTGCGCGAGGCCGGCCCGGATCGCGCCTGCTGGACGTGGTGGGGCGACTCGCAGTCCCCGCAGACCTCCGGTGCCGCCGCCCGGCACCAGCTTCAGGAGATCGCGGTGCACACCTACGACGCCCAGTCCGTCGCGGGTGACCCGCAGCCGCTGCCGGCCGTGGTGGCCGCCGACGGCGTCGAGGAGTTCCTGTCCGTCTGCTGCTCCACGACGGTCGCCTGGCCGCACGAGCCCGCCGCCGTCGACTACCACATCATCGATGGCGACTCCTGGCGCCTGCGGCTCTCGGCCGACGGCGCCCGCCTGACCACGCCCGGCGACGACCCGGCCGACGCCGCCGTGTGGGGCACGGCCGGCGACCTGGTCCTGCTCCTCTACGGCCGCGTCCCGCTGGACTCCCTCAAGCTGGAGGGCGACCGGCGCCACTTCGAGCGGCTCATCGCCTGGGACCCGTCGGAGTAGGACCGGGATCGAGCGTGTCTCGGGCTGGACCTGTTGTCTTCCTGCGCGACGTCGAGTTCCCGGGGAGAGGGCCTCGATCGCCGTCTCGCTCAGGATCGGCATCTCGGCTGTGGCATCGACCTCGCGCTGTCGAGTGATCCTCTGCCACCCCGTCCGGGGGGCCGGGATCGCCGGTCATGCGGCTCCGCGGGTTGATCTCGGCCAGATCCGCGGCGGGATCAGCAGCCGGATGACCACCCGGAATTGACCGGCTCGTTCCAGCGGCTCAACCGCTTTCGCGAAGGACTGCGCGGCCGGAAACCCGCCCGCGTACTCATGGCCGCCTTGCGTGGGCCTGCGACTCGGATCCGGGTGCTCGACCAACAGCGACCGCCGGACCGCCCGGCACCCCGGCGGCGGGACCCTTGCCCGCGTCAGCCGGCGGAAGTCCGCGCCGCCGCCGAAGGAATGTGAGGAGTGCGGCGACCGGCCACCGGGGGCGGTCGTCGACCACCGGGGCGTCGGGCAGCGCGGACGTGGACGATCGCCGGGCGTACTCGACGGCCAGGAACAAAGCTTCGAACGCCATGCGATTCTCCTTCCGTTAGCGCTAACGTGAACGCTAACGGAAGTGTCGCGTGCAACCGCTCCGCCGTCAACCGGTGGGCTACGATGTGGCGATCGTGGACGAACGACCAGGCAAGAGACCGACCCTGCAGGACGTGGCGCGGCTGGCCGGCGTGTCACATCAGACGGTGTCTCGGGCGATCAACGACAAGGGCGAGATCGATCCGCAGACCCGCCGCCGCGTGCTCGACGCGGCCCGGCAACTGCGCTACCGGCCCTCGCGGTTCGCCCGGGGACTGGTGCGGCCCGACTCGACCACCATCGGTCTCGTCGTCGCCGACGTCGTCAATCCCTTCTTTCCGGAGCTGATCGCCGGCGTGCTCGACGCCGCCGCGCAACGACGCTGGCAGGTCGTCGTCGGCAGCTACCAGCGCCACCCCGGCCGCGAGCCGGAGCTGCTGCGCTCGCTGGCCGGCCAGGTGGACGCGCTGATCGGCTTTCTCGCCGAACCGGACGACGTGATCACCGCCGCGATCGGACAGACGCCGCTGGTCGTCGTCGACCGGCACACCCCGCACTCCGCCCTGGGCCGGGTCGACATCGACGCCCGCGGCGGCATCCTCGCCGCCGTGCGCCACCTGCACGCCCGCGGCCACCGGCACATCGGGATGCTCGACTGCCCCGCCGGCGGCGACCCCACCCGCAAGGCGGCGTTCCTCGCCGGAGCCGCCGAAAACGGGCTCACCGTCGCCGCGGACGCGATCGTGGACGTCGACGGATCGATGGCCGGCGGCGAGGCCGGCCTCACGACGCTCCACGAGACAAACCCTGACCTCACCGCCGTGTTCGCCTGGAACGACGTGGTCGCCCTCGGCGCCCACAAAGCGGCCCGGCGACTGGGCCGCGCCATTCCCCGCGACCTGGCCCTCGTCGGCTTCGACGGACTCGACCTCGGCGAACTGATCGAGCCGCCGTTGACCACCGTCTACCTCGACAAACGCCGCATGGGCGAACTGGCGGTGATACAGGCGGAACAACTCCTCGAGGGCACAGACCCCGACGCCGCCCTCGTCGCCACCGAACTGTTGATCCGCTCCTCGACGTGAACGGTCATCGGCTCATCGCCGGGCGGCGCCACCGCCGGCGGCGCCCGTTCAAATGCCGAGCCTTGACCGGTCGAGCCCAGGCCATCCAGTCGAAGGATCCGGCCGGGGACCGGGCTTCGCCCCACGCCCGGGCCCCGGGGTCCTGGTTCAGGTCAACCGCGGCCTCGCCGACGTGGTGGGACCTTTCCGATCAGGCGTCGCCGAGACGTCATCCGCGCTGAGCGGCCCGGCGGAGCATCTCGTCGGTTTCGGGATCGGGCATGAGCTCCCGGACCTCCTGCGCACACCGGCAACCGACGGCGATCTTGGCCGCCCAGGCCAGTGCCTCCTCGCGGGTGGCCACCTCGACGACCGCGAACCCGCCGATGACCTCCTTGGTCTCCGGGTAGGGGCCGTCGGTGACCATCCCGTCCGTGGCCACGATGCTCGCCCGCTGCCTCTGCAGGCCGCCGCCGTACACCCACACCCCGGCGTTCACCGCCTCCTGGACCACCGCGTGCGAGGCCTTGCCCACGTCGTCCCAGTCGCCGTCCGGGATATGGTCCATCGCGCCGTCGTTGAACGAGATCAGGTACTGCGTCATCCCATGACTCCCTTGTTCCGGACGGCCTCCTGCGGCCGCCTGTCACCTGTTCCACGAACAGCCCGCCCCGGATCCGACGCCAAGCCAGAAGATTTTCCCGCCTCAACCCCGGAAGTGCGCGGCGATCCGGGCGTCGAAGCGGCTCATCAGCTTGACGCCGTCGGGGGAGCCCCGGTCGGCCAGGGCGTTCCGCCAGGCGATCCAGCGGGTCACGCTGAAGCCGCCCTCGGCCCTTGCAGCAGGGTCACCCAGCCGGCCGGCATAGGTGCGGCCGTGCACGCAGGCGTCGACCAGCTGCGTCCCGGCGTGGCGGAACCACTCGATCGCGGGTGGCAGCGGGCCCCGCTCCTCCAGGGCGGTGACGATGGTGCGCAGGCCGAGCGGCAGGAAGTCGGCCACCGAGGCGGTCAGGCGGGCGGCGAAGGCGTTCAGGCGCACCCAGTCGTCCGGGTCGTGCGGCTCGTCCCAGGCGCGGCTCAGGCGGTCGCCGAGCAGGGGCAGGTCGGTGAGCACGCGCTGGGCCCAGACACGGACGCCCGGCAGCTCATGCCGTTGCACGCCGGCGACCAGGTCGACGAGCAGTGTCTGCGAAGCGACGGGGGTGTCGGCGGCGGCGATGACGAGAAGGTCCCAGGCGACCTCGAGGTGCGTCTCGATCTCGTCCGGATCGCCGGGCGGCAGCGGGGCGATGAAGGCGGCCACCGCGGCGTCCACGTCACCGTCCGGGCCGAGCAGGCGCTCGATCAGGAAGTGGTAGTGAGCGAGAGGGTTCATCGGGCCCGCTTCATGCCAGGACCGTAGCGAGCTGCGTCGACCAGGCCCGCACGACCCGGGCGCGGCGGCGGGAGTCGTCGGTCAGGACGTCGGCCAGGGCGAGGCCGCGGGCCAGGTCGAGGGTGGCCTGGATGAGGCCGCGCATCGCCGGGTCGCTGTCGTCGGCCCGCAGCAGCCGGACCGCGCGGCGGTGCACCTCGCGGGCGAAGTGCTTCTCGAGCGGAACCACGGCGGCCCGCAGTTCGGGATCGGCCGCGGCCACCGTCCACACCTGCAGCGCGGCCCGGAACAGCTCCCCGCCGACCGCCTCGACCAGGTCGGCGACGACGGCGTGCACCCGCGCCGGCCCGCTGCCGGAGGGTTCGGGCAGGGCGTCGAGCATGGCGACCCGCGAGGCGAACATGTGCTCGAGCGCGCCCAGGATCAGGTCCTCCCGGGTGCGGTAGTGATGCTGTACGGCCCCCCGGCTGATCCCGGCCTCGGCGGCGATGAACCCGACCGTCGACACCTCCCACCCGTGCGTCGCCAGGCAGCGGATCGTCGTCTCCAGCAGCCGCTGCCGCGTCGCCCGGCTCCGATCCTGCTTAGGGCCACCCGAAGATCCGCCCGAAGCCCGAGCAGCGGAGCGGCCCGGGGTGGGTGCGGAAGAGGTGCCCGAGGTGGGTGCGGGGGACGCGCCCAGGGTTGGTGCGGCGGAGCGGCCCGGGGTGGGTGCGGAAGAGGTGCCCGAGGTGGGTGCGGGGGACGCGCCCAGGGTTGGTGCAGGAGAGTGGCCCGGGGAGGGCGGGGGAGAGGTGTCCGGGGTGGGTGCGGGGGGCGCGCCCGGGGTCGGTGCGGGAGAGCCGCCGGTGGTGAGCGCAGGAGAGGCGCCCGGGGCCGGGGCGGGAGTGCCGCTCCGGCCGCTCGCAGCGGACCCGCTCGAGGAGCGGGCCCGGGAGCCGGCCGGAGGGTCAGGCTTCGACGGCATCCACCACCGCCAGCGGGGTGCCCTGGGCGACCTGCTGGCCGACCGTGACCGGCAGCGCCGTCAGCACGCCCGAGGCCGGGGCGCGCACCACGTGCTCCATCTTCATCGCCTCCAGCCACAGCAGCGGCTGGCCGGCCGTCACCACGGTGCCCACCGGGGCCGCGACGCGGATGACCGTGCCGGGCATCGGCGCGATCAGCGCGCCCGCGGGCAGTGCCGCCGCCGGGTCGGGGAACCGGGGTACGACCGTGAGCTCGACCGAGCCCAGCGCCCCGTCGATCACCACCCGGTCGGCGAAGCGCGTGACCGAGAACGATCGTTGGACGCCGTCGAGTTCGAGGACCGCCGAGGTGGCGTCGGCGGACACCACCGAGATGTCGTCGTGGCCCTCGATCTCGGCGCCGTCGCGGTCGTGCCGGTAGCGCACCTCGAGCGACTGGTCGCCGGCCGCGTAGACGCGCGTGCGCCAGCCGACCGGGATCGACCGGAAGCCGCGGCGCAGTCCGGGCAGCAGCGGTCCGCGCTCGTGCGCCACGTCGGCCAGGGCGGCGGCGGTCGCGGCCACGGCCGGGTCGAGGCCGGTGCCCGCGAGCAGCGCGGCCGGGGGGTGGGCGGCGTAGAAGCCGGTGCCGGCGGTGCCGGCCCGGAACTCCGGGTGCAGCAGGCTCGCGACGAGCAGGTCGCGGTTGGTCGGCACGCCGTGCAGGCGCGAGCGCCGCAGGGCTCCGGCCAGCTGCCGCGCCACGGCCTCGCGGTCCTTCCCGTACGCGATGACCTTGGCCAGCAGCGCGTCGTAGTGGACGCCGACGACGCTGCCGCCGGTGATGCCGGCGTCGACGCGTACGCCCGAGAGCGGAGGGCCCGCGAAGCGGGACGTGGCCGCCGGGATGTCGAAAGTGATCACCTCGCCGGTTTGGGGTCGCCAGTCGTCGAGCGGCGCCTCGGCATAGAGGCGGGCCTCGATCGCGTGGCCGGTCATCGTCGGCTCGGGGCCGGTCAGCGGCGCGCCGGAGGCGACGTCGAGCTGGAGTCCGACCAGATCGGTTCCGGTCACGGCCTCGGTGACCGGGTGCTCGACCTGGAGGCGGGTGTTCATTTCGAGGAACCAGAAGCCGCCCTTGTCGTCGGCCAGGAACTCGACCGTGCCGGCGCCCCGGTAGCCGACCGCGGACGCCGCGTCCCGACCCGCCGCCAGCAGGCGGCCCCGCAGGTCGCCGCCGAGCCGGTCGACCAGGGGCGACGGCGCCTCCTCGATGACCTTCTGGTGCCGTCGCTGCAGGGAGCACTCGCGTTCACCCAGCGCCCAGACCGTGCCGTGCGCGTCGGCCATCACCTGCACCTCGACGTGGTGGCCGTCCTCGAGGTAGCGCTCGCAGAACACCGCCGGGTCGCCGAACGCGGCCGCCGCCTCCCTTTCCGCCGAGGCGACCGCTTCGGGCAGCGCCGCGAGGTCGTGGACCACCCGCATGCCGCGCCCACCGCCGCCGGCCGACGCCTTCACGAGAATCGGCAGATCGCTTTCGGTCACAGCGGCCGGGTCGAGTTGCTCCAGCACCGGCACCCCGGCGGCCGCCATCAGGCGCTTCGACTCGATCTTGGAACCCATCGACGCGATAGCGGGCGGTGGCGGGCCGATCCACACGAGACCGGCGTCGATCACCGCCCGGGCGAAGCCGGCGTTTTCCGACAGGAAGCCGTATCCGGGATGGATCGCCTCGGCGCCGGCCTTCCGCGCCGCGGCGATGATCAGGTCGCCGCGCAGGTAGGTGTCGGCCAGCGCGGAACCCGGCAGCCGGACCGCGCTGTCCGCCTCCCGCACGTGGGGTGAGCCCGCGTCCGGGTCGGAGAAGACGGCGACGGTCGTCAGGCCCCGGCGGCGGCACGTGGCGAAGACCCGCCGGGCGATCTCGCCCCGGTTGGCCACGAGCACGCTGGTGAATCCGGTCATCGAACCCTCACATCCGGAAGACGCCGAAGGAGCCGGTGCCCTCGACCGGCGCGGTGTGTATCGCGGACAGCGCGACGCCGAGCACGTCGCGGGTGTCCCGCGGGTCGATGATCCCGTCGTCGTAGACGAGGCCGGACAGGACCGCCGGCATCGCCTCGGCCTCGATCTGCTGCTCGATCATCTGGCGGACGACCTGGGCGCCGTCCTCGTCGAACGGCTTGTTCTGGGCCAGCGCCGACGCCTTCGACACCATGTAGGTGACGTCGGCCAGCTGCTGGGCGCCCATGACCGCCGACCGCGCGCTCGGCCAGGCGAAGACGAAGCGCGGGTCGAACGCCCGCCCGCACATCCCGTAGTGCCCGGCGCCGTACGAGTTGCCCAGTAGCACCGAGAGATGGGGCACGGTCGAGTTGGACACCGCGTTGATCATCATCGAGCCGTGCTTGATGATGCCGTTCTGCTCGTACTCCCGGCCGACCATGTAGCCGGTCGTGTTGTGCAGGAACAGCAGCGGCGTGTGGGAGCGGTTGGCCAGCTGGATGAACTGGGCCGCCTTCTGTGACTCCTCGCTGAACAGCACGCCCTGGGCGTTGGCCAGGATGCCGACCGGGTAGCCGTGTATCCGCGCCCAGCCGGTGACCAGCGAACCGCCGTACAGCGGTTTCATCTCGTCGAAGTCGCTGTCGTCGACGATGCGGGCGATCACCTCGCGAGGATCGAACGGCGCCTTCAGCCCGGGCGGCACGATCGCCAGGAGATCGTCCGCGGCGTAGCGCGGCGGCTGTGACTCCGACGGCGAGGCACCCTTCTTCTGCCAGTTGAGCCGGGCCACGATGCGCCGGCCGAGGCGGATCGCGTCCCGCTCGTCGACGGCCAGGAAGTCGGCCAGCCCGGACACCCGGGCGTGCATCTCCGCGCCACCGAGCGACTCGTCGTCCGACTCCTCGCCGGTGGCCGCCTTCACGAGCGGCGGCCCGGCCAGGAACACCTTCGACCGCTTCTCGATCATCACGACGTGGTCGCTCATCCCCGGCAGGTAGGCCCCGCCCGCGGTCGAGTTGCCGAAGACCAGCGCGATCGTCGGGATCCCCCGCGCCGACAGACGGGTCAGGTTGCGGAACACCGCCCCACCCGGGATGAAGACCTCCTTCTGCGTCGGCAGGTCGGCCCCGCCCGACTCGACCAGCGAGATCACCGGCAGCCGGTTGGTCAGCGCGATCTCGTGCATCCGCAGCGTCTTCCGCAGCGACCACGGGTTGCTCGATCCGCCCTTGACCGTCGGATCGTTGGCGATCAGCAGGCACTCGACGCCGCTGACCACGCCGATCCCCGCCACGACGCTGCCGCCGACCGCGAAGTCCGACCCGTAGCCGGCCAGCGCGGCCAGCTCCAGGAACGGCGCGTCCCGGTCGAGCAGCAGCTCGATCCGCTCCCGCGCGGTCAGCTTGCCGCGGGCGTGGTGCCGGGCGACCGCCTTCTGGCCGCCGCCGGCCACCGCCCGCGCGGTCTCGGCGGCGATCTGGTCGAGCGCTTCGAGCATCGCCTTCCGCGCCGCCTGCGCCGGTTCGGCACCGGGGTCCAGCGTGGACCGCAAGATCGTCATGCCTGCTCCTCGGGCAGAGAGTCCTCGAGCAGCGACTCGGGGATGTCGACGAGCCGGGAGCGCAGCCACTCGCTGAGCCCCTTGGCCTGCGGATCGAACCGCGCGTTGTAGGCCACGCCTTCACCGAGCAGCCCGTCGATCACGACATTGACCGCCCGCAGGTTGGGCAGGTAGGTGATCGTGACCGGAAGATCGGCGGCCTCCGGCAGCAGGGCGCGAATCTCGCGCTCGGTGACCATCGCGGCCATCCAGGCGTACGCGTCGTCGCCGCGCACCCAGAGCCCCACATTGGCACTTCCGCCCTTGTCGCCCGACCGCGCCCCGACGACCGTCCCCAACGGCAGCCGCCGCGTGGCCCCGCCGGTGAGCGGGGCCGGAGGTGCGCCGGTCCAGGGTTCGAGCGGGCGGGTCGTCGCCGGTGGGGCGATCGGGCGCACGGAGCCGTCGGGCAGGACGACCTCGTGCGACACCGCCGACCGGGGGACGAAGCCGGGGGTGAAGACGCCGTAGGGGCGGGCGCCGCCGGGCGGGGTGGTGGTGAAGAAGCCCGGATAGGAGCCCAGCGCCAGTTCGATCGCCGGGTTGACGAAGGCGCGGCCCGCGACGCCCTCGCCGGGGTCGCGGGCGACGACCGTGAGCAGGGCCGACGCCTGCTGTTCGGTGGGGGCGTCGGGGTGGTCCAGACGGGCCAGGGTCCAGGTCACCTCGGCCGGGGACACCACGGCCGCGGCCTCGAACTGGCGCCGGAACAGGGCCGCCTTCGCGTCGATGTCGAGGCCGGTCAGCACCACGGTCAGTTCGTTGCGGAAGCCACCGAGCGCGGTCCGGGACACCTTGAGCGCCGGGGGCGGGGGCTCACCGCGTACGCGGGAGACCCGGACCCGGTCGGGGCCGGCGGCCGAGAGATCGACCGTGTCCAGGCGGGTGGTCACGTCGGGGCCCGCATAGCGGGCGTCGCCGATCTCGTAGACCAGCTGAGCCGTCACCGTGCCGACCGTGACCGCGCCACCGGTCCCCGGGTGTTTCGTGAGCACGCAGCTGCCGTCGGCCTCGATCTCGGCCAGCGGGAAGCCGGGGTGCAGCGGGTCGGCGATCTCGGTGAAGAAGGCGTAGTTGCCGCCGGTCGACTGGGTGCCGCACTCCAGCAGGTGGCCGGCGACGGTGGCCCCGGCGAGCGCGTCGAGGTCGGTGCGGGACCAGCCGAAGTGCGCGATCGCGGGCCCGACCACGAGCGACGCGTCGGTGACCCGGCCGGTGACGACCAGGTCGGCGCCGGCCCGCAAGGCCTCGGCGATGCCGAAGGCGCCCAGGTAGGCGTGCTCGCCCGCCTTCAGTTCGTCGCCTCGGACCAGTGCGATCTTCGCGTCGACGCCGAGTTTCCGGATCGCGCTGACCAGGCCGGCCGGATTGACGCCGCCGGCGTTGCTGACGATCTTGACGTTCTTATCGAGGGCCAGCGCCAGGCAGTCCGTGAGCTGGGTCAGAAAGGTGCGGGCGTAGCCGGCGTCCGGATTCCTGGCCCGGTCGCGGCCCAGGATCAGCATGGTCAGCTCGGCCAGGTAGTCGCCGGTGAGCACGTCGAGGTCGCCGCCCTCGAGCATCTCGCGCATGGCGCTCAGGCGGTCGCCGTAGAAGCCCGAGCAGTTGCCGACTCTCAGCGTCCCGCGACTCATGGTTCGGACCCTGGCACATCGGGGAAAAACAAGCAAGCGCGCTTGTTTCTGGTTCGCCGCCTCGCTACCGTCGGGCCATGCGGCTCACCGAGGACCACCGCGCCTTCCGCGACAGCGTTCGCCGATTCGTCGACACCGAGGTCAACCCGCACGTCGACGGGTGGGAAGAGGCCGGCCGGGCGCCGCTGCACGATCTCTTCCCCAAGGCGGCCGCCCTCGGCCTGCTCGGCCTCGAATACGACGAGGCGTTCGGCGGCGAGGGCGCCGACCACAGCTTTCAGCTGGTCGCCGCCGAGGAGTACGGGCGGATCAACGCGGCCGGCGTCGGCATGGCGATCGGTGTGCAGGCGATGATGGCCACCCCGTCACTTCATCAGTACGGCACGCCGGCGCTGAAAGAAGAGTTTCTCACTCCCGCGATCGCGGGCCGGGCGGTTGCCGCGATCGCCGTCACCGAACCGGACACCGGGTCGGATGTCGCCCGGCTGCGCACCCGCGCGGTCCGCGACGGCGACCACTGGGTGATCACGGGCCGGAAGATGTACATCACCAACGGCGCCCAGGCCGACTGGCTGTGCCTGCTCGCCCGCACCTCCGACGAGGGCGGCTACCGCGGCATGTCCCAGATCGTCGTGCCGACCGCCTCGCCCGGCTTCACCGTCGTGCGCACCCTCGACAAGCTCGGCAACCGCTGCTCGGACACCGCCGAACTGGAGCTCGACGAGGTGCGGGTGCCGGTGGCCAACACGATCGGCGAGATCGGGCGCGGGTTCCAGCAGCAGATGCGGCAGTTCGTCATCGAGCGGGTCTTCGCCGCCTACACGACGGCCGGGCAGTGCCAGCACGCGCTCGACCGCACCCGCGCGTTCATCAAGGACCGGACGGTCTTCGGCCGGCCGCTCGCCGACCGGCAGTACGTGGCGTTCCGGCTGACCGAGCTGCAGGCCGAGGTCGACCTGCTGCGCAGCCACAACCTGCAGACGTGCGAGGCCATCATGGCCGGGGAGGACGTGACCCGCGCCGCCACGGTGGCCAAGCTCAAGGCGGGCCGGCTGATCCGCGAGGTCGCCGACTGGTGCCTGCAGTTCCACGGCGGCATGGGCTACCTGGAGGATTCGTGGACGGCACGGCTGGTCCGCGACACCCGGCTGACGTCGATCGGGGCCGGGGCCGACGAGGTGATGCTGCAGGTGCTCGCCCGGCTGGACGGGCTGCCCGCGTCCTGACTTCTACCGGCAGCCGCAACTTTGCCGGACGGTGAGTTCGACCGGGAAGCGGCGGTGCTCGGTCGGGCTCTCCGGGTCGGCGATGCGGTTGAGGAGCAGTTCGACGGCGGCGACGCCGAGGTCGTGCATCGGCTGGCGTACGGAAGTGAGGGTGGGCCGGGCGATCAGCCCGGCGGCCAGGCCGTCGAAGCCGGTCACGATGACGTCCTCGGGGACGCGGACGCCCCGGGCCTGGAGTTGCTCGAGCAGCGCCAGGGCGTCGGCGTCGGTGCGGCAGACGTAGGCGTCGGTCCGGTCGTGCGAGGTGGGGAAGGCGGCGGCCGGAGCGGCCGGGGCCGGGATGCCGGCTTCCTCCAGCGTGTCGCGGAAGGCGGCGAACCGGGCCCGGTAGTCGGGGGTCCCGGTGGCGCCGACGAACTCGGCCGAGCGGATGCCGTGGGCCTCGACCAGGTGGCGGACCAGGTCGGTCATGCCCTGGCGGTTGTCGACCGTGATGCTGTTGAGGTGGGGGTGATCGGCGCCCTCGGTCACCGACACCACCGGGATGCGCTCGGCGACCCGCATCAGCGTCTCGGGGGTCAGCATGTGGGGAAGCAGCACCAGGCCGTCGACCCGCCCGGCGATGTCGACCGCGGTCGTGTCGACGTCGCTCGCGTCGCCGTCGCCGACCATGATCGCGTAGCCCTGGCTCCAGGCCGCCCGCTCGATGCCGTACTGCACCTCGTGGACCCAGCGCGGGAAGTGCCGCAGGCCGGCGTTGACCTGGTCGAACCGGCCGGCCGGCGGGGTGCTGCCGTCCCAGAAGATGAGCCCGAACGACTTCGTGTGCCCGACGGCCAGGCCGCGGGCGCTCGCGCTCGGCACGTAACCGAGCGCCTGGGCGGCCGCCAGAACCGCCGCCCGGGTGGCCGGCTTGACCCGCGACGGCCGGCTGAAGGTGAACGAGACCGTGGCGATCGAGACGCCGGCCGCCTGGGCGACGTCGTAGACGGTCGGTGACTTGGCCAACGCTCTCCTCCGAACGCTTACATTCTAAGCGCTTAGATTCTAGAGTCCGAGGGCATGACCAGTGTTTTTCATGTCGCCACCACCGGCTCCGACTCCTCCTCCGGCGACGCGGCCGGCCCGTTCCGCACGATCAACCGAGCGGCCGCCGTCGCCCAGGCCGGCGACACCGTCATCGTCCACGCGGGGGAGTACCGGGAGTGGGTCAAACCCCGCAACGGCGGTCTGAGCGACTCCCGCCGCATCACCTACCAGGCCGCCGAGGGCGAGCACGTGGTCATCAAGGGCTCGGAGCGGATCACCGACTGGGTCGACGACGGCAACATGGTGTGGAAGGTCGTCGTCGACAACGCGCTGTTCGGCGACTTCAACCCGTACGCCGAGCAGGTCACCGGCGACTGGGTCGTGCGCCCGATGACCGGCATTCACCTCGGCGAGGTCTACCTCAAAGGCCGCAGCTTCTACGAGGTCGGCAGCCGCGCTGACGTCGACGACCCGCCCGAGCGCACCACGGTGGTCGACGACCGCACCGACACCACCGTCCCGGTCCCCGACGTGATTCAGACCCCGTTCGTCTGGTACGCCGAAGTCGGCGAGCAGACCACCACGATCTGGGCCAATTTCCAGGGCGCCGACCCCAACCTCGAAATAACCGAGATCAACGTACGCCGGTCGGTGTTCTACCCCGTCGAACACCACCTCGACTACATCACCGTCCGCGGCTTCGAACTCGCCCACGCCGCCTCCCCGTGGACGCCGCCGACGGCCGACCAGCCCGGCCTGATCGGCCCGAACTGGGCCAAAGGCTGGATCATCGAAGACAACGACATCCACGACGCCAAATGCTCCGCCGTCTCGCTCGGCAAGGAGGCGTCGACCGGCAACAACTACGCCGCCCAGCGCGGCGACAAACCGGGCTACCAGTACCAGCTCGAGTCGGTGTTCGCGGCCCGGCAGATCGGCTGGGATCGCGAGCACATCGGCTCGCATATCGTGCGCCGCAACACGATCCACGACTGCGGCCAGAACGCCATCGTCGGGCACCTCGGCTGCGTGTTCTCGACCATCGAGGACAACCGCATCTACAACATCGCGACCAAGCGCGAGTTCTACGGCCACGAGATCGCCGGCATCAAGCTGCACGCCGCGATCGACGTCGTCATCCGCCACAACCGCATCCACGACACCACGCTCGGCATCTGGCTCGACTGGCAGACCCAGGGCACCCGCGTGTCGCGCAACCTCATCTACGCCAACAACCGCGACATCTACATCGAGGTCAGCCACGGCCCCTACCTGGTCGAGCACAACGTGTTCGGCTCGCCGGTCTCGATCGAGGTGATGAGCCAGGGCGGCGCCTTCGTCAACAACCTGGTCTGCGGAACCCTGGCCGTCGTGCCGGTGCCCGAGCGCCCGACCCCCTACCACCGGCCGCACAGCACGCAGGTCGCCGGCTACGCGGCGATCCATGCCGGCGACGACCGCTACATCGGCAACGTCTTCCTGGGTGGGGACCGCTCTCTCGCGTACGGGCCGGGATCGCGCGACGGCGAAGTGGCCGGCTACGGCACGGCGTTCTACAACGGGCACCCGACGTCGCTCGAGGCGTACATCGGGATGGTCGGCGACCCGTCGCTGGGCGACCACAACCGGTTCGAGGACGTGAAGCAGCCGGTCTACATCCACCACAACCTCTACGGCCCGGGCGCGACCCCGGTCGACGGCGAGGAGGGCGCGGTCCAGGCCGACGTGACCGCCACGATCGTCGACGAGGGCGACCACGTCTACCTGTCGGCGACCGGCTTCGACGCCGTACGCGTGCCGGTCGTCGGCGGCCGCGACCTGGCGCCGACCCGCATCGTCGGCGCCGAGTTCGAGGAACCCGACGGCACGCCGGCCGTCCTCGACGTCGACCTCACCGGCGTACGCAAGACCGGGGGCCCGGCGGGCCCGCTCGCCGAGCCGGGCGAGCGCATCCGCGTCTGGTAAATCCTCAGGTCCGGGCCGCCGCAGCCGATGCGGCGGCCCGTGACTTCGAAACGTCGCCGCCGGCTTGTGCTGCTCGCTGTCACCGCGGGCGTCGCCGGCATACTGATCGCGTACGCATCCCGGCGCAAGCGCGCCGCCCGCCCGGTGCGCGCCGAGACGGCGGCAGCCGGGAAAACGGCGGCCGAGAGGCCGCCGCCGCGACCGGCGAAGCGCAGGCATCCGTGGGTGCCCGCCGTCTTCGCACTCGCCGGGACCGCGGTGATCCTGAGCGGTCTGGTCGCCGTGAAGAACCGCATTGACGAGCGGAGGAGAACCGAGGCGACCGACCGCGCGACGGCTGTCCTCGGCGCCCCGAGACGCGTGCCGGAGATCCTCTCGTTGGTGACCGTCCACGTCGACCGGCCGGATACCCGTACCTTCGGCCCGGTTGCGATGGGCCAGGTCCTCACCGTGACGGGCGATCCGGGTTTCGCGGCGCAGTTGCTGGCGGTGCGGGCGAAGGACGCCCTCTCCTACGCGGTCCAGGTGCGCAACGTCGGGACCGAGCCGTTCGACGGCTCGCTGACGTCCGGCGTATGGCTGTACGCCTTCGAATATCCTCCGGTGCCGCCGGCCGAGGGGAGACTCCTGGGGAGCGACGGCGTCGCGGATTCCAGGATCACACCGGGGCGGGAGGTCAGCCAGGTCGTGAGCTTCGTGCAACCGGGCCCGCTCGACGAGCTCCGGATCACGCTCCGGCTGGGGAACTACGACTCGACCGCGGTCTGGACGGCGGCCGCCTGAGGAGGCGGCGCTGGCCGAGGCGCCGGAACGGCAGGATGCGATGGCCGCCCAGCGCCTCGTCCAGAACGCCCTGTTCGGAGAGGTCGAGTGACTACTGCGAATCAATGAGCAGGCCGGGCACGACGTCGCGCCCGGTGTGGAACTCGCTGACGGTCGCGTTGTGGAAATCGGCTTTCGCTGGAATCAGGGTCAACCCCGGCCGATAGGGCACGGCCGGACCGCTTGCGGTCTGCGCGAAGGCGTACGCGGTGTAGACGCCGGGTGCCGGGAAGAAGAGTGCCGAGCGCTCGTTGCTGTGCCACGACGCCGTGCTGCGGTCGACCAGCTTCCCGTCCTTGTAGACGTAGAGGTCGATGTTGCTGTTCTCGCCGCCGGCCGACGTCTGCACGATCGCGCCGGCCGTTCCGGGCGGCACGGTGAAGCGCGTGCCGTCGGTCGCCTCCCCGCCCGGGCTGAACACGCCACCGGTCACCGTGGTGTGGATCGTCTTGTCCGACGTCGACCCGCGCCCGATAGGTCTCGGTGCGGCCGCCCACGTTGGTCAGGCGGCGGACCACGGTCACCGGCCTGGTCTCGTCGTACTCACGCAGCGCGATCGACGGCAGGTTGACCTCCTTACCGTCCGGCGTGACCGCGGCGGCAAACGCGGTGAGCTCGGCCGCCGACGGCTCGACGACCAGACCGGGATCGGCGGCTTTCCTGACCGATGGCAGACCGCTGCCCTGTTTGAGCGGGCTCGACGTCGATTCGGTGTCGGTCGCGGTGGTGCGCAACGCGGATGCCGTTGCCCCGGGCGGCCACGACGGATGTTCCGCCTTCAGAATCGCGGCCATTCCGGCCACGTGCGGGGCCGCCATCGAGGTGCCGGAAAAGGCGTCGAACGATCGACCGGCGTCACCGCTCGGCGAAACGGCGGCTATGACGTCGATGCCGTCGGCGACCAGATCCGGCTTCTGCAGACCGGTGTGGACCGGATCCGGGCCGTACGAGGAAAGGCCGGCCACGCTCGGCAGCCCGTCGACACTGGTGCCGTCGCCGCCCGGACGCAGCGAGGCGGTGCCGTTGGACTGGTGATGCCAGAGATAGTTGAACAGCAGGCCGGCCTGTTCCGCGCTCCACAGATAGACGACCGGAAAATCGTAGATCTGGTTGAGCCGCACGTTTCCGGCCGCTTGGAAGAGAACCACTCCGGCGCCGCCGTTCGCCTTCACCTCGGCGACCGCGCCGTAGGGGTCGTCGAAGTCGCAGGCGACAATTCTGCTGGGGTGGACAACACTGTCCACACTCGATCAAGTAATGATCGACATCCGCAAGATCTTCGTCGTCAGCCCGCGGGCGTTACGGTGACCGACGCGCCCGGCTCGAGGGTGACCGTGCGCTTCCACGAGCCGGCTCGCACCTCCGTCGTCGTGCCGCCGACGCTGTGGATGGTCGCGCTCGTGACCTTGCCGTTCCTCCACGCCACGTCCACCTTGAAGCCGCCACGCGCGCCGATGCCGGTCACCCGGCCCTCGGCCGCCCACGCCTTCGGCAGTGCCGGCAGCAGCTCGATCACGCCCGGTCGTGAATAGAGGACCATCTCCAGGCCCGCGGTCGTGCCGCCCAGGTTGGCGTCGATCTGGAAGATCGTGTAGCTGCCCTGGCTGTACATGTCGAAGAAGTTGGCCGACGTCCCGTTGCCGTTGCTGATCGACGGCCGCAGCACGGTCAGGAACAGCTTGTACGCCCGGTCGGCGTCCTTCAGCCTGCTCCAGCACAGCGACCGCCACGCGCACGCCCACCCGAAACTGTCGTCGCCGCGGGCCGTCAGCAGCGCGCGCACCCCGTCGAGGAGGGCCGAGGGGCTGGTGTCGGCGGCGATGCGGTCGCCCGGGAAGAAGCCGATCAGCGGGGAGAGGTGGCGGTGGGTGACTTCGCCCAGGTTGTCGGGGCTCATCCACTCCTCGAGCCAGCCGCTGGCCGGGCTGACCTTCGGCAGATACAGCCTTCCCTGGAGCTCCTTGATCTCGGCGGCGAACGAGGCGTCGACACCGAGGGCCGAGGAGGCGGCGCCGATCTCGCGGAAGAGCTCCCACGCCAGCTCCTGGGCGTACGTGATGCCCTTGGCGTCCTGCGGCCCGTGCTCGGGTGACCAGTCGTTGTCGTCGACCAGCACCTGTTTGCCGTCCACGGTCATCGGAATGAGGCGGGACCGCCAGAACTCGGCCGCGCCCTTGAGCACCGGATAGATCTTCTTCAGGTACGCCTGGTCGAGCGTGTATTCGTAGTGCCGCCACAGCGTCGCCGACAGCCACGCGTTGCCGGCCGGGTGCCACCACCAGCCGCTGCCGCCGTCGATGTTGGTCGAGAAGGCCATCGCCCAGCCCGCGATCTTGCCGCTGCTGTTGCGGAAGCGGTTGCGCGGATCGTTGAACAGCCGCCCGGTCACGTCGGTCCACGACGGCAGCTGGGAGACGCAGTAGTCGGCCAGCGCCTCCGCGCACTCGTCGAGGTTGCCCGGCCCGGTCGGCCAGTAGTTCATCTCGAGGTTGATGTCGGTGTGGTAGTCGCTGAACCAGTCCAGCGAGTTGCTGTTGGCCCACTTGCCCTGCAGGTTCATCGGCAGCGTGTCCCGCGAACCGGTGATCGTCAGGTACCGCCCGAACTGGATGTACGCGGCCTCCAGCTCGGGGTCGGGGGTGGTCGTGTCGGTGTAGCGCACGGCCAGGCGCGACCACGAGTCGAGACCACGCTGCAGCGGCGTCGACGATCCGAGGTGGATCGACATGCGGTTGTACAAGCGCTGGTAGTCGGCGACGTGGTCGGCTCGCAGGCGGTCGGCGCTGCTGGTGGTCGCCGCCTTCTTCTTCGCCGTGGCCAGCGGGTCGGTGCCCGTGGCGTGGTAGTCGGTGCCCGCGCTCACGATGATCAGCAACTCGTGGCAACCGCTGAAGCTGAGCCCGTCGACGCTGCCTCCGGTGCTCTTGAGGACGACGGTTGCGGCGTACTTCCGGCCGTTGCTGAGCGTGCCGGTCAGGTCGGCGCCGGTGGTCGTCTCGCCGTGCGTGCCGTCGAGCGTGACCGACCCGGTGTAGCTGCCGCCACCGGACTGGGTCAGCCGCACGACCACGATGTCGTCGGGGTGGCTGGCGTAGACCTCGCGGCGGTACTCCACCTTGCCGACCTGGTACGTCGCGCTGACCACGCCGGTGCCCAGATCGAGCTGCCGCCGGTACGCGGTCACGTTCGCGTGGGCCGGGACCTTCACGCCGACCTTGGCGAGCAGGCCGTAGCTGCCGAAGTGCGTGCCCTCGTACGGGAACTGGCCGTCGTCCTGCAGCGTGTCGTTGCGGTCGCCGCTCCAGAAGGAACCGTCCGTGACGTACAGGAAGTCGGCGGCGGGATCACCGCCGGTGAGACCGCCCAGCCGGCCGTTGCCGACCGGGAGTCC
Source organism: Actinoplanes sp. NPDC051411 (assembly GCF_040682075.1). Classification (NCBI taxonomy): domain Bacteria; kingdom Bacillati; phylum Actinomycetota; class Actinomycetes; order Micromonosporales; family Micromonosporaceae; genus Actinoplanes; species Actinoplanes sp. NPDC051411. The sequence continues at coordinate 22,341 of NZ_JBFBAD010000130.1, forward strand.
CTCCTGGATGATCCGGGCCTCGGTGGCCGGGGTCTTGTACCAGAGGATCTCCGCGCTTCCGGGCTGTTCATGGTGTGCGCCGGCGGCGAACGGATGCGCGTTGTGCACGGCCAAGCCGGCGCCGGCCGCGCCGGTCATGCGAAGGAAGTCCCGACGGGACGGTTCGAGGGACACGACGGACACCCCACCTATCGGACGGAGACGAAGTCTTCGTAAAATATGAGGAGTGGTTCGTGGATGTCAACGATCGACGTCCATAGACATCCGATCTTTACACCCTGCCGGGTCCTCCGGAGGCACTTGCGGCGGCCTTGGACCGGCCAGACCACCGATGTTATGAGCAGTGGTGGGTGACCGGGGCGAGCCAGTCCTTCATGGTCGGACCGAGCACGGTGCTCACGTCGTCCGTTGTCCTGATCTTCGCGAAGAAGCCGGCGTTCTTGGCGGTCGACTGCAGGTGGTCGGCCGCCTGCTTGCCGTCGGCCCGCATCTGCGCGTCGGTGCTGCCCGCCGTCGCGCCGAGAATCGCCGACCCGAACGCGGTCAGCTTCTGCTGGGCGTCCTTCCGCGCGGTGTCTCCGCTGGCCGGCACCTTGCTCAGGGACGAGGCGAAGGCCCCCATATTTTTGGCGTAGACATCGCCGATCGCCTCGCAGGAAGTCTTGGTGGCCACCTGCTCGGGCGTCAGGCTGACCGCCCCACCGGCCGCCGGCGTGCCCGCTCCGGGTGTGGGCCCACCTGTGCTCCCGCAGGCCGCCGCACTCAGCAGCAGCCCACCGGCAACAACCCCGAACAGCGCGCGGCGCATGACGAACTCCCTGCCTAGACCGGTTGATCGCCGTCACCCTACCGCCTCGATCGAGCTCTTTCAATGAATTCTGGGAGCGCTCCCAGTTCCTGCGCGAACCGACCGATCCACTCGAAAGATCTTCGGGATTTGGTGTATGGCAACGCTTTCCGTTAGAAACTACGATCGTGACCCTGGCTTCGCCCGCTGCAGCCGCCCTACCGCCCGCTCAAGTTCTGCGGAGGGTCGGCCTTCCGCCCGCTGCCCGGGGTTCGGCGACGGGATGTACGTGTCCGGACATTTTTGAGCTTGCGGACGGTAACTTCGCCGTTGTGGGCACTGATCGCACCGCTGAGATGAGAGACGGCCTTCCGCCAGATGCGGGCGTTGCTCCTTACGAGAGCATCGTGGTGATTACCCGGGCGACATTCATGGCGGCCGTCAAAGATCTGACCTAGGCCGCTCGCCGGCGCGACGCTCGCGGGGACGGGGGTTGTTCTCGGGGGAGCACGCGAGGACGGCCTCGTACTCATTCCAGATCGCGGTCGCGACCGCGTCGAGGTCCTGTTCCGCGGTTCCCTCGACGTAGATGTTGTGTCGGCTGTTGGCTGTGTCGCGCCAGAAAGCCCGGACGATCGGGCTGGCAAACAGGTATTTTAGATTGTTGACCATCTCGTCGTGGGTTGCGATGCCGGTGGTGTGCTGAAGCCAGACGTGCTGAACGAGCAGGTTGGCATAAAAGTATTGACGCTGCGTCGCCTGATCTTTGCCACCGTCGTTAGGCCACACCGCAGCGAGATCGGGGTCGTTGATGGCCATGTGCATCAGCGTGACGTGCTGGTCGCGGACTTCGGCGTCGACGCTGCGCTGGAGCGCCAATTGTGCAAATTGCATTTGCCAGGCCTGGAACGCCCACGAGATCAGGATTCCCCCGATGGCGAATGCGGACACGACGGAATTGGCCGCCTCGAAGGTCTGGCCGACATTGCCCCAGCGCGCCCAGGTCGCCGCGTCGCCCTGGCGTCCGAGTGCCGCCACCATGGCAATCCCTCCAACGATCATGAAGGCCGTCAGCAGCAGCATGGCGAGGGCTACCTTCAGGGCTCCGCGCATGGTGGTGGCCGGTCTTACGCCCAAAGATTCATAGCCGCTCATGACGGGTCCTCTCACCGGGTCGCGCGAACCCCAATTCGGTTGGCATCAGGTACCAGGATTGTGCATTGTCCCGGCAACGGAGAGTAAGACTTGTCGGCGTGAGTGAACCGCAGGCGACAAAGGATCTGTGCAAATTCTGCGACCTGGCAAATTGACATTTGGCAATGCGAAATGTGGCTGTTAACGGATGCCACGCGGAAAAGAGGGCCACGCGGCCCCGCGGGATCGAGCACGAGGAGGCCCACCGGGTCGCTCTCTATGCGGTCGGACGGGCGGTGCGGTTCGTCGAGCCGCCGCGGCCGCCGGGGCTGCTAGGCGGGATGCTGGCCGGCGAAGCGAGGATCGCGAGCCGGAAGGCGGCGGCGCGTCTGCCGGCCGTGCTGTCCACGCTGTTCGAGGCCTATCCGGCCGCGCACCGGGAGGTCCGGGCGGCGATCGTCGCCGGGGCGGAGCTCGTCGACGTCGCCCGGCTGCACCGGCGTGGTCCGGCGCCTGGCCGGTGGCCTCTTCGCGGTCGCGCTGGTCCGTCCGGGCGCGACCTTCGAACGGTCCGTCCCGTGGCGGGATCTGCCTGGTCAGCCTACGTGCGTACCCCGACGCCGGCGTCCGGGTAGAGGCCTACGCGATCGACCTGAGCTGAATCTGTTCATTATCTTTACAGATGGCCATTGACGATCTTCTCTCGGCAGGCCAAGATTTCGGGACAGTTATATCGAGCCTTGAAATTACTCTCCGAGAGGGCCGGGCCGATGCGCCGAACCGCCGTCCTGACCGTTGCCGCCTTAGGCACCTTCGCCGCGTTGTCCGCCGCCCCGGCGGCCGACGCGGCGGCCGCCACGTCGGTGCAGGTCTACCTCAGTTCCGAGTCCCGCACCGCGGGCTACGAGCCGAAGAACGCCAACTGGTACAGCAATCCCGCCACCGGGCTTGCCGGCACGCCCTACCAGCTGTCGCGCCAGGCCGACATCGCCACGACCGCGGCGTCGGGCACGCCGACCATCACGGTCGACACCAACACGCAGTTCCAGAGCATGCTCGGGGTCGGCTCCTCGCTCGAAGAGTCCACGATCTACAACCTGTCGCGGATGAGCGCGACCGCGCGGGACAAGGCGCTGCGCACGCTCGTCGACCCGTCGACCGGAGCCGGCTTCAACGTCATCCGGATCACCTTCGGGACGGCCGACTTCACGTCGCACGACTTCTACTCGTACGACGACGGCGCGTCCGACCCGTCGCTGAGCAGGTTCTCCATTCAGCAGGACGTCAACTACCACATCATCTCCGTCCTCCAGCAGGCCAAGGCGATCAACCCGAACATCAAGTTCTTCGCGAGCGCGTGGAGCCCGCCGGGCTGGATGAAGGACAACAACAGCCTGATCGGCGGCCACCTGGTGACCGGGCAGATCCCGACGCTGGCCACGTACTACCGCAAGGCGATCCAGGCGTACGCGGCCCAGGGCATCCCGATCTACGGCATGACGCTGCAGAACGAGCCCGAGTTCTCCGGGGCGTACCCGAGCACGCTGATCACCGCCGACCAGGAGCGGCAACTGGCGGTCGCGCTCAAGACCGAGCTGACCAACAACAGCCTCGGCGCGACCAAGATCTGGGCGTTCGACCACAACTTCAGCGACGGCGCGACCTACGCCTCCGGTGTGCTCGGCTCCGGCACCAGCCACAGCAACGCGTACTCGTCGGTCGACGGCATCGCGTTCCACGACTACAGCGGCGACCCCTCGGCGATGGCGACCGTCAAGGCGACCTACCCCGACAAGGACGTGCTGATGACCGAGCGTTCGGTCTGGGGCACCGCCGGCGCCGACCGCCTGATCCAGTACTTCCGCAACTCGGCCACCCTCTACGAGGGCTGGGTGTCGATGCTCGACCAGAACCACGCGCCGACCCGGTGGCCGGGCGTGCCCGACCCGACGATGCTCGTGCAGAGCGCCTCGAACCCGGACACCTTCTGGGCCCTGCCGGACTACTACATGATCGCCCAGTTCTCGAAGTTCGTGCAGCCGGGCGCCAAGCGCGTGTCGTCCAACAACGGCTCGTCGTCCGGCACGACGAACGTCGCCTTCCAGAACCCGGACGGGACTCTGGTCACGGTCGTCGTCAACCAGACGGCCGCGTCGCAGCCGGTTTCCGTACGGGTGGGAACCCAGCAGTTCGCGGCGACCCTCCCCGCCAAGACCGTCGGCACCTACGTGTGGGCCGGAGCGACCAGCGGAACCGGTACGCCGTCCCGGACCGGCCAGATCGTCGGCTACGGCGGCAAGTGCGTGGACGTCGCCGGCGCCAACGCCAACAACGGCACCGCCGTCCAGCTCTACACCTGCAACGGCACCACCGCCCAGCAGTGGACGGTCGGCACCGACGGCACCCTGCGCGCCCTCGGCAAGTGCCTGGACGTGGCCGCCGCCAACCCGGCCAACGGCACCAAGGTGCAGATCTACGACTGCAACCAGACCACCGCCCAGACCTGGACCGCGGGCACCGACGGCACGCTGCGCTCGCTCGGCAAGTGCCTGGACGCGACCGGTCCGTCGTCGGCCGACGGCACCAAGCTGCAGATCTGGGACTGCGCCGCCGGGGCCAACCAGAGGTGGACGCTCCCGTGAAACGCTCCCTGATCGCGGCCGGGCTCGCGGCGGCCCTGATCATCCTGCCGGCGACCCCGGCGTTCGCCGACCCACCGGGCCGGCTGCCGCAGAACGCGGGCGGCTACGAGCAGTCGTTCTCGCCCGCCTACGACTACGACACCGACGGCTGCTACGCCACGTCGGCGATCGGCGCGGACGGCACGATCGCGCCCGGCCTCAACCCGTCGGGCGCGGTCAACGGCCACTGCCACGACCAGTCCGACCTGGACGACTCGCAGACGTACGCCCGCTCGAAGTGCAACAACGGCTGGTGCGCGATCGTCTACGCCAGCTATTTCGAGAAGGACCAGGCGGTGGACGGCAGCGGCCTCGGCGGCCACCGGCACGACTGGGAGCACGTGATCTCCTGGGTCGACCAGTCGACCAACCAGGTCGAATACGTGACCACCACCCAGCACAGCAGCCAGGTCACCTACCCGAGCTCGCAGGTCCGCTTCGACGGCAGCCACCCCAAGGTCGTCTACCACAAGGACGGCCTGTCGACCCACTACTTCCGGCTCGCCAACGGCAACGACGAGCCGCCGGAGAACTACTACCACTACTGGTTCTATCCGCCGCTCGTCGACTGGACCGGCTGGCCCAGCACCGACCTGCGGGACAAGCTGATGAACGCCGACTTCGGCGACGCCACCATCAAAATCAAGGACGGCTCGTTCGAATACCTGCTCGGCGTCTCCAAGCCGGCCGGCATCCCGTTCGACCCGAACGCGTAGGCATTTCCCCGCGGCGGCCCGGGCCCGCACCGGCCCGGGCCGCCGGCGT
>NZ_JBFBAD010000131.1:0-27698 GCF_040682075.1 Actinoplanes sp. NPDC051411
ACTCGACAGGGTGAGGAGCAGGCATGACACGACATCCTTCCTGGAAGCCGTCATCCACCTCACCTCAGGTGTCCGGAAAACTGGGGGAAGCTCAAACCCCGTGTGGTTTCTGTGGGAACCCGAACTCGACTCCCTGCTGGTCTACAGCACGAGCACAGCGCGCCGGCTCGCACACATCAAAGCACGACCACGCGTCAGCGCTCACCTCAACAGCGACGCGTCCGGCCGCGACATCCTCATACTCACCGGCAACGCCGAGACCGCCACCGATGCGCCCGCAGCCAACACCAACCCGGCCTATCTCGCCAAATACAGCACCGACATCGACCGCATCGGATCAACACCAGAAAGATTCGGATACCACTTCTCCGAAGCCCTCCGCCTCCGGATCCACCACGCACGCGGTATCTGAACCGTGCAGGCGACGACGCCCAACAACGCCTCACCTGCCCAGGCCTGCCCCCCGGCCACCGGCCACCAGTGCCGGGTTGTCGATGAAGCGCCCAGCGGCGGAGCCTGCGCGCGTGGTTGTACGCGGCGCTGATCGGTGAGGGGCGGCGCCACGGCTCGCTCCAGCCAGAATTCCGCCCGGTTGCGAGCTCGATGCAGACCTATGGCTCACATTCAACACAAGGCAAACCACGCCAGTCCGCCAACAGCTGCCAGGACAACAAAGTCGAGAAACAGGCCAGCAGCTATCCGCGGGTCAAGCAAATTGCAGACGACGATCGCTAAGAGCGCCCAACGCGATCTCTGGTCGGTCCATTTGAATCGAGCGGCGTTGATTACGGTCCCATCCATGGAGGCAAAATTTACGACGTCTTCGGCCCTTCCGGCACCGTGCAGAAGTTCACACGCTGTCCGGGGCCGCGAATTGAACAGAGGCCGCGGACAGGCGCAATCAACAGTGTGGGTTTGTCCGCTGCCGTGGTGGATACCCGGTCTCCTTGGGGGAGTCTTGGCCGGCGCTGACTCGGCGCACGGAACTACCCCCAGGCCAGAGAACATACGCGGCCAAAGGTTCAGTGCGGATCCGGCGTGAGCTACAGCTAGTAGGCGAGTTCGGTGGGGTCGGTGATGCTGCGACGGATCAGCAGCCAGCGGCGGTAGCCGTGCTCGGCGGTGCCGGTGTCGGGCAGGGTGACTACGGCCCAGTCGTAGAGGCGGGGGCCTTTGACACCGTCACCGCAGCTGCGTCTGTCCCGGACGCCCGTCGGCGATGGTGTCACCGCCCCGTCGGGCGACCAGCCGTACCAGGCGATGGAACTGCGCCGGAGGCAGTCCGGTGAACGAGTGGATCAACTCCGCGCGAGCAGCCGAGCTGGTACGAGGCCGGCACGTTCAACGGCCTGCTCTACAACAACCGGCCGGCGGCGTCGTACTGGGCGTACAACTGGTGCGCCGACCAGTCCGGCACCATCGTCCAGACGGTGCCGGGGTCGTGGCTCGAAGGGGTCGCGTCGTACAACTCCGGGAAAGGGCGCTGATCCCGGAAGAATCCGCTTTCCCCGGGATCAGCGCTCTACTCACACCGCTGCCACGCTGAATCGCTGCCGATCGGCGTCGAAGAGGCCCGTGCCTACGGCCCGCGACCCTACAGGCCGTACGTGAGGGCGCTGGTGTAGAAGGTGTTGCCGTTGAACACCGCCTGTTGTGTGGCGGCCGGGCTCGGCAGCGCACTCAGCGGGACCGTCCACGAATAGGCCGCCCCGCTGACCGTCATGGCGGGGCTGACGCCGGTGACCGGGGCCCAGCTCCAGCCGGCCGACAGGCTGCGATAGAGGATGTTGTTCTCGATCATGTAGTCGGCGCCCAGCCGGGACGGCGACGGGGACGGCAGCTGGAAGCCGGTGGCCGCGTTGTTGTCGGTGTTCAGGAAGACGTGGTGCAGGCTCACCGCGGTGTTGTAGGTGGCGTGGAACCGCAGCGACGTGGCGTCCTTGCAGGCCGAGATCCCGGTGATCGCGCCCGAGCCGGCCGACGAGGCGCAGCCTGTGCCCGTACCCCCGCCGCCGGTCGTCACCGAGAGGGCCGCGCTGGCCGGTGACACATTGCCCGCCGCGTCGCGGGCCGTCACCGTGAAGGTGTACGCCGTGCCTGGGCTGAGGTCGGTGACCGTGGCGGCGGTGCCGCCGACCGTGGCCACCGCGGTTCCGCCGGACGACACCACGTAGGCACTCACGCCGACGTTGTCGCTCGACGCCGTCCAGGCCAGGCTCACGCTGGTCGAGCCGACGGCGGTCGAGTGCAGACCGGCCGGGGCGCTCGGCGGGGTGGTGTCGCCGGAGCCGGAGCCGCCGCCGGCCCGCGCCAGTTCGTCGGACCAGTAGGCGCCGGTCGGCAGTGTGTCCCACGGGTTGGGCAGGTTGTCCGGGGTGACGTAGACGTAGCCCGCGTTGCGCTGCTTGCTGAGGGTCATCGCGTTCCCCTCGTCGGCCTGCGCGGTCGCGGCGTAGACCAGATGGTAGAACTTGTTCGGATCGCCGTAGTTGAGCTCCCAGGCCGGCGCGCTCCATCCGGTGTAGGAGGCGTACGTGCCCTCGAACATGACGATCGTGTCGGCCGCGTCGGCGTAGCACTGGTCGGCTGCCGTTCCGGGGTTGTCCACGGTGTACGCCCCGGCGTGGTTCTGCTTCGTGTAGGTGTTGACTGCCTGGTACAGGCTGACGTGCGCGCAGTCGGCCAGTCCGTCGTCGAAGAAGATGCCGCCCAGCCCGTACGAGCCGTACAACGAGTACCAGGTGGCCACGTCCCCCTCGGACTGGCTGGTCCAGGCGGCCGTGGTGGTCTGGCCGGTGCGGGTCGTGCGCCCGGTCGTACCGAAATAGCCGGTGTCGACGTACCCGATCACGCGGACGCCAGCGTTGGCCGCCGCCCGGATCGCGTTGGCGTAGCCCTGGTCGAAGGCGGTTCCGGGCCCGTTGTTGGGGTTGGCGATCGCGACTCCGACCTTGGCCTGGGTGAGCTGGGTCCAATAGGCACTGCTCGGGTTGAAGTAGGCCGGAACGGCGATGTGCTGGGCGGTGGCGGCGGCCGAGGCTGGAGTGGCGGCGGCCGAGGCCGGGGTGGCGCCGGCACCGACCGCAAGGACGGCGGCGGCGAAGCTGAGCACGGCTGATCTTCGCATGACTCTTCCTCTCGATAGATGTGCATGTATCGATCTTTTGGCCAGAGAGCCGCCCGGCTTCGAGACGAAGCCGGGTCAGCCCTTGGTGCCGGTGAAGGCGATGCCCTGGACGAACTGCCGCTGCATGACCACGAACACCGCGATGACGGGCAGCGAGGCGAGCAGCGACCCGGCCATCAGCACCGGATAGTCGGTCATGAACTGGCCCTGCAGCGAGGCCAGCCCGGCCGACAGCGTCATCTTCTCCGGGTCGTTGTTGACAACCAGCGGCCAGAAGAAGTCATTCCACGACCAGATCGTGGTGAGAATGCCGAGCGCCACCAGCCCGGGACGAGCCAGCGGCATCATCACCGACCACCAGATGCGCAGCGGGTTCGCGCCGTCGAGCCGGGCCGCCTCGTCGAGTTCGGCGGGCAGGCCGAGGAAGAACTGCCGCAGCAGGAACGTTCCGAAGGCGCTGAACAGGCCGGGCACGATCAGCGCGGGCAGGCTGTTGAGCCAGCCCAGCTTCGAGATGATCTCGTACTGCGGAATGATGAACAGCTGCGGTGGCACCATCAGCACCGACAGGAACAGTCCGAACAGGACGGTGCGCCCCGGGAAACGCAGGCGGGCGAACGCGTACGCGGCCATCGAGCAGAAGACCACCTGGCCGGCGCCGCGTGCGGCGGTCATCACGAGCGTGTTGAGAAACTGCTCCCCGAAGGGGAGCAGTTCGAAGACCTGGGAATAATTGCTCCAGCGCCCGTCGGGCACCAGCGTCGGCGGTACGCGAGTGGCATGCGGCAGCGTCTTGAGCGAGGTCAGGACCTGCCACACGAACGGGGCCACCATCCCGATCGCGCCGAGCGTGAGCAGCACGTGGGTGAGCCGTGAGCTCGATCTAGGCATAGGTCACCCACCGCCTCTGCAGCCGGAACTGCACCGCGGTCAGCACCACGATGATCACCAGGAGCAGCATCGCGATCGCCGCGCCGTAGCCCTTGTCGTTGGTCTGGAACGCCTTGGCGTAGAACAGGTAGACGATCGTCTCAGTGTTCGGGAAGGCGGGGTTCGTCCGCGAGCTCTGGTCGGAGCCGCCCATCAGCACGTAGACGAGGTCGAACAGCTGCAGCGAGCCGATCACCGAGACCACCGAGACGAAGAAGGCGGTCGGCGACAACAGCGGCACCGTGATCCGGAAGAACTGCTGGATCGGCCCGGCGCCGTCGAGCGCGGCGGCCTCGTAGTAGTGCCGCGGGATGGCCTGGATGCCCGCCACGAAGATGACCAGGTTGTAGCCCAGCCCCATCCAGGCACCGACGACCACCATCGCGTACAGCGCGGTCCGCGGGTCGGCTATCCAGTGCGGCCCGTGGATGCCGACCAGCGACAGCAGATAGTTGATGATGCCGAAGTCACCGTTGTAGAGCCACCGCCAGATCATCGCGACGGCGACCGGGGTGGTGACCACCGGCAGGAAATACAGCGTGCGGTACACGGCGACGCCGCGCAGACCGGGCCTGCTCAGCAGCGCCGCGAAGAACACGGCGACCGGCACGCCGAGAAGACCCAGGACCGTGTACGCGACGGTGTTGCGCAGCGCCCGTCCCACTTCCGGGTCGTGCAGCAGCTCGCGATAGTTCGCCAGCCCGGTCCACTCGGCCGCGCCGCCGAACGGTCCCGAGTGGGTGAACGAGAGATATCCGGTCTGCAGCACCGGCCACAGGTAGAAGACCAGCAGGCCGAGGCCGGTGGGCGCGATCAGCGCGTACCCCCACAGGGCCTCGCCCCAATGGACCCGGCGGCGGCGCGGAGTCGCGAGGCTGTGCTCCGCGACCCCGGCCGTCTCGACGATCGAATCGATAGCCACGCCGCTACTCCTTGGCGAGTGCGTCGTTCATGGCCGGGGCCAGCTTCCCGGCCGCTGAGGACACGTCCTCCCGCTGGTTCCAGGCCGGCGTCAGGAACGTGGTCTCGAGCTCGTTCCAGGCGGCGGTGTTGCGGGAGACCGGGTACGGCACCGCGTAGTTCAGCTCGTCGAGGAACGCCTGCAGGTGCAGTTCCGGATGCGCCTGGACCCACGCCTGCTGGGTGCCGTTGAACGCCGGGATCACGCCCGCCTTCGCCTCGACCTCGGCGGCCTCCTTCGACCCCAGGTATTGAACGAACTTCCACGCCTGGGCCTTGTGCGGCGTCTTCGCCGAGATCACGTCGGCCAGCCCGTGGATGATGGTGGCCCGTTTGACTCCCTTGGGCAGCACCGCCACGTCGACTTTCGACTTCATGTTCGAGTTGGAGGTGAACTCCGCCGCGTCCCAGGAGCCGCCGTAATACATCGCGGTCTTGCCGGACTCGAACAGATCGAGCGGCGCGGTGTCGGTCATCGTCTTGAGGTCGGGCGACTGGCCGGCCGCGATCAGGTCGGTCCAGAATTTCAACCCCTGGACGGTGGCCGGGTCGGCGTACCCCGAGGTCTTGCCGTCGGGCGAGATCACATATCCGCCGGCCTGGTAGATCGTGTTGTACTGGTATTCCTGGGCCGAACTCAGGTTCGCGGCTATCGCGTACCGGCCCTTGGCCTTGTCGGTCAGCTTGGCCGCCGCCGCTTTGAAGGTCGCCCAGGTCCAGGTGTCGTCCGGGTATTTCACGCCAGCCGCGTCGAACAGCGACTTGTTGTACCAGAGGCCGACGGTGTCGAAGTCCTTCGGAACTCCGTAACGCTTGCCGCCGACGGTGTAGAGGTCGATCAGCGACTTCGGGTAGTTGCCGGCGTCGAAGTCGTCGAGCGGGGCCAGCACCCCGTTGGTGGCGTAGAGCTGGAAGTTCGGCCCGTTCATCCAGAAGACGTCGGGTGCCGCTCCCCCGGTCGCCGCGGCTTTCAGCTTCGTCCAGTAGGTCTCGTAGGGGGTGAGCTGGACGTCAACCGTGATATTCGGATTTTCCCGGGTGAATGCCGAGGCCAGTTGCCGCATCGCCGGGACCTGGTTCTTGTCCCAGATCGCGTACGACAGCGTGACCTTGGCGTTGGTGTCATCGCTACCGGAGTTGTCACCGCTGCCGCAGGCCGCGATGGCCATCATGAGGGCGGCCGTGCCCGCCAGGGCGAGCGCCGCACGTCGGAACCTTGCCATGAGCAGTTTCCTTCCACGCCGGCTGATGCGTGCCGTCAGGTTGAAAACTATTTATGGTCTCCATGAAAAGTTTGTCAAGGACGGGTTCCGAACAGACGCAGCTCGGCGTCGTCCAGCGCGAGCCGCACCGCGCCCAGCGCCACGCTCTCGTCGCCCAGCTGCGAGGCGAGTACCTCGGGCGTCCGGATGCACTGTTTGTCCAGCTCACGACGCAGCAGGTCGAGCAACAGGTCGGCCGAGCGGGAGAAGCCGCCGCCCAGCACCACCATCTGCGGATCCAGCGTGAGCACCAGTGCAGCGGTTCCCACCGACAGGTCGCGCACATAGCGGCGGACCGCGGTCAGCGCACCCCGGTCGCCGGCCCGGGCCGCCGCGAACACGTCGGCCGCTTCGCCGCCGCCCTTGCGCAGGTGTTCCTGGGCCCGGATCCATCCGGCGGCCGGCAACGCGCCGATCTCGCCGGCCGCGCCCCCGAAGCCACGGTGCAGTTGGCCGCCGATCACCAGCCCCAGTCCGGTGCGCAGGCCGGCCAGCAGGTAGACGAAGTCCTTCGCGTAGCGGGCCACGCCGCGCCACTGCTCGGCCAGCGCCGCCAGCCGCCCGTCGTTGTCGACCAGCACCGGCACACCGAGGCGGGCGCCGAAATGCTCGGAGAGACTCAACCCGGTCCACTCCGGGATGTCCACCGACAACACGACCTTGCCGGTCGGGTCGATCAGCCCGCTGCTGCCGACCCCGGCGCCCCACAGCTCGTCGGCGGTCAGCCCACTGCTGCTCAGGCATCGGGCGACGACGTCGTCGGCGACCGCCAGGCGGCGGTCGCGGCCCGCGTACGGATCGACCTCGTCCTGTGCGCGCCCGAGCACTGTGCCGTCCAGGTCGGTGATCACGGCGCGTACCCGATGACCCCCGATGTCGACGCCCAGCGCGTGCGCGGCGGCGCCGCGGAACCGGAACCGCCGCGCGGGCCGTCCCATCGCACCGGCCACCGGGGGTTCCTCGACCACCCACCGCTGGGCCAGCAGGTCGTCGACCACATCCTCGGTCGACGCCCGGGAGAGCCCGGTGCGCCTCGACAGCTCGGTGAGCGTCATCGGCTCGGCCCCGCGCAGCACCCGCAGGGCGCTCTGCGTGTTCAGCTGCCGCAACCGGGAGAGATCGCCCCCGACAATGGCCTCGGCCATCCCGCCTCCCTTGACCCGTCCGACGTATCCACGCTATTAATGATGGAGAGCATAGAAAGTGAGCTGGGTTTGAACAACGCGGGCGTGGACCAAGTCAGGCTAGCCGTTGTGGGAGCGGGCCTTCGCGGCCAGCGCTACGCCCGGCACGCAGTCGCCACCGGCGCCGGCCGTCCGGTCGCGGTCGCCGAGCCGGACGCCGGCCGTCGCGAGCGGTTCGCCGCCGAGTTCGGCCTCGACGACAGCGCGGTGTTCCGGGACTGGCGCGAACTCGCGGCGGCGGGCCGCCTCGCCGACGCCGCGATCATCGCCACCCCGGACCGCGAGCACACCGGCCCGGCGGTCGCGCTGGCCGACCTCGGCTATCACCTGATGCTCGAGAAACCCATGGCGCCGACCGAGGAGGAGGCCGTCCGGATCACCGAGGCGGTCGAGCGGAACAAGGTGATCTTCGCGCTCTGCCACGTGCTGCGCTACACCGAATACTCCCAGACGGTCATGCGGTTGCTGGCCGCCGGCCGGATCGGTACCCTGATCAGCGTTCAGCACCTCGAACCGGTCGGCTGGTGGCATCACGCGCACTCGTTCGTCCGCGGCGAGTGGAGCAACAGCCGGACGTCCTCGTCCATGCTGCTGGCCAAGGCGTGCCACGACATCGACTGGCTGATGCACCTGGTCGGCCGTCCGGTGGCACGGGTCAGCTCGATCGGCCGGCTCTCGCACTTCCGGCCCGAGGCCCGGCCCGAGGGCGCCGCCGACCGGTGCCTCGACTGCCCGCTCGAGCCCACCTGCCCCTACTCCGCTCCCCGGCTCTACCTCGGCTGCCTCGGTGATCCGGACAAAGAGTTCTGGCCGCTGTCCGCGGTCACCGCCGACCACACCGAGGCCGGTGTGCGGGTCGCACTGCGCGACGGGCCTTACGGCCGCTGCGTGTACGCGAGCGACAACGACGCAGTCGACCACCAGGTCGTCACCCTGGAGTTCGCCGACGGCGCGACCTGCTCGTTCACGATGACCGCGTTCAGCCCCTTCGAGCTGCGCAAGACCCGGCTCTTCGGCACCCACGGCTATCTGGAGGGCGACGGCGCCCAGGTCCGCCTGCTCGACTTCCGTACGGGCGAGGAGGAGGTCATCCACGTCGGCCGCCCCGGCGAACTCGAGGCCGACCACACCGGCGCCGACGAGACACTGACCGACACCTTCCTGGCCGCGGTCGCCGCCAACGACCCGGGCCTGCTCAGCTCCGACGCGGCCACCAGCCTCGCCAGCCACCAGGTGGTGTGGGCGGCCGAACGATCCCGGCACGCGGGCACGGTCGTCACGCTGGCCTGACCGGGTCTTCACAAGCGAACCTCTATGACGTGCCACTGCGTTTGCCTTTCAGCGAAGCCGTACAGGCCGAGGGGCCGCAGGCGCGCCGTGGTCCGCAGTCCTGGCTGCGGCTCGCCAACGCCGGCAGTCAGTCGCAGAAAGAACGTAGGGTCGCACGAGCGTTTGGTCCCGCGTGGGCGAGCAGCTCGCCGGCCTCGGCGCAGGCCCGGTCGATCGCGGACTGCGGGCAGCCGCACAACCGCAGGCAGGAGGCGGCGATCGCCTGCGCGTCGGCGCTGTCCGGCTCCCGGGCGCGACGGATCTGGATCACCACCTCGGTGACCTGGATGAGCAGCTGGCCGAGGCGCTGCGCGCCGGCGCCGGCCAGCACCGAAGGGCTGGCCGTCTGGGCACCCAGCCGGCCGTACGCGTCCTGCAGTTCCTGGCGTTCGGCGCGGAACGCGTCGTACCGCTCGTGTTGCACCTCGGGGAGCAGGTACAGCGTGCCGATGTTGTGCGGTGTACGGCTGAGGGTCTGCACGTCGATCAGTGCGAGCAGGTACAGCGCGGTGGCGGCGCCGGCGGTGCCCGGGACGAGCCCTTCGATCCGCCGGACGGCGTCCAGGCTGGGCCGGACCGAGGTGGTCAGCAGCTCGATGAGCAGTTCGTCCTTGCCGGCGAAGTGGTAGTAGAGCGACGCCTGCCGGATGCCGACCCGCTCGGCGATCAGCCGGGTGGTGGTCGCGGCGAAGCCGCGCTCGGCGAACAGCGCGGCGGCCGCGTCCAGGATCTGCTCGCGCGGGGTGGCGTCGGCCGGTCCCGAGGCGGGAACGTGTCGTGGTCGTCCCGGTCGGCCCCGCTGCGTCATGTCCTCAGCTTTTCACGGCGCTCCCCGCGGGCTCGGCGAGGTAGGCGCGCCACCCGCCGAGGTGGCTGATGTCGGGCGCGTTCTCCAGCGCCGCCGGTTCGACCAGGAAACCGCTGACCGAGGTGTCGTCGATCAGCGTCACCCGGCCGATGGCCATCGGCGCCGGGACGGCGCCGACGAAGACCCCGAAGCCGTCCGCCGGGAGTCGCCACAGTTCGCCCATGATGCTGCGGCCACCGTCACCGACCCGGACCAGCCCCGGCTTGGGCGGATCGGTGTCGAGCACGTGCAGGGCGTAGCTGGGTGCGGTGGCCGTGGCCGCGACGAGCGTGCCGCCGGCCGACGCCAGCTGGACGTTCAGCGGCTGGCCGGTGAGGTGGGCGCCGACCACGAACAGGTCGATGCCCGGGTTGGCGAACCGGCGGGCCAGGTCGGCCAGCGCGCGGTCGGTGAAGGCGGCCCCGGTCAGCATCACCCCGAACGGCAGGCCGCCGGCGAACCCGGCCGGCACCGCCAGGGAGGCGTAGTCGAGCAGGTTCGCGAAGTTCGTGAAGCGGCCCATCCGGGCGTTGGCCCCGACCGGGTCGGCGGCCACCTCGGCCAGTGTGGGATGCCCGGTGGTGGTGGGGGTGAGCAGCGCGTCGCAGCCGCTGAGCGCCGCCCGGCCGGCGGCGCTGAGGGCGGCGAGCCGGGCGGCGTCGGCGGCCCAGTCGGCGGCGGTTTTCTCCTGGCCGCCGAGGATGATGGCGGCGACGGTCGGGTCCAGGTCGGAGCCGATGAGGTCGGCGTGCTTCTTCAGGTGCGTTCCGACGGCGGCGTACCGCTCGGCCACGAACGCCCCGTCGTACAGCAGCGACGCCGCCTCCAGCAGGGGCGCGACGTCGACCTCGACGATCTCTGCGCCGGCCGAAGCGAACCGGCGTACGGCCGCGGCGAACGCCTCCCCCCATCCGGGCGCGAGTCCCCGCAGGTGCGAACGGGTGGGAACGGCGATTCGCGGCCGGGCCGGCGCGGCCGGCGCCGGTTGAACAGAACGGGAGAGCGGATCGGCCGGGTCGACGCCCTCCATAAGCTCGGCGACCGTCCGGCCGAGGGTCAGGTCGCGGGCGAAGACGGTCACGCAGTCGAGCGAGTAGCAGGCCGGCACCACGCCGGTGACCGGGACCAGACCGCGGGTCGGCTTCACCCCGACGATCCCGTTCAGCGCCGCCGGCACTCGCCCGGACCCGGCCGTGTCGGTGCCCAGCGCGAAGTCGACGAGGCCGAGCGCGACCGCCACTGCCGATCCCGACGACGAGCCGCCGGAGATGCGTGCCGGATCCCAGGCGTTGCGGACGGCGCCGTACGGGCTCCGGGTGCCGACCAGGCCGGTGGCGAACTGGTCGAGGTTCGTCTTGCCGATCACCACCGCGCCGGCCGCCCGCAACCGGGCCACCGCGGTGGCGTCAGCGCCGGGCCGGTAGGCGTACGACGGGGCGCCGGCGGTGGTGGGCAGGCCGGACACGTCGATGTTGTCCTTGACCGCGAACACCAGGCCGGCCAGCGGCAAGGACGGATCCACCGCGGACGCCTCGGCGAGCACGGAAGCCCGGTCGCGCAACGAGATCCAGATCTCGGGCCGGTCCGCCGCCTCGATGCGGTCGAAGGCCGCGGAAACGCGGTTCACGGCCGCACCGCCGCGAGGATCTGGCCTGGGGCGACCTGCTCTCCGGCCTTCACGTACAACTCGACCAGGGTGCCTGGCACCGGTGTGGTCACCTTCGCCTCCATCTTCATCGCCTCCAGGGACAGCACGGGGTCATCGGCGGCCAGCTGGTCGCCGGGCGCGGCGGTCAGCTGCCAGACGGTGGCCGTGAACGGTGCGGTCACCGCCGTGGCCCCGGCCGGCAGCGCCACTTCCGAGGCCGTCGCCGGCGGCTCGGCGTCCCGCCGGTCGAACTCGCCGGCGGCCCGCCAGCGTTCCTTCTCCGCCTCGAAAGCGGCCGACTGCCGGCCGCGGAAAGCAGCGATCGACTCCGCGTTCGCGGCCAAGAACGCGTTGTACTCGGCCAGCGAGAACGATCCCTCGGTGGTGTCGAGGGCGAGCCGGCCGGCGTCGCTCTCGGCACGGAGTTCGAGCAGCTCCTCAGCGGTCACCGGGTACCACTCGATCCGATCGAAGAACCGCAGCGCCCAGGGCTGGTCCCGGCAGCGGAAGCGATTCCAGATCTGCACCGTACGGCCGACGAACTGGTACCCGCCGGGACCCTCCATGCCGTAGATGCACAGGTACGCCCCGCCGATGCCCACCGAGTTCTCGGCCGTCCACGTACGGGCCGGGTTGTACTTGGTGGTGACCAGCCGGTGCCGCGGGTCCAGCGGGGTGGCGACCGGCGCGCCCAGGTAGACGTCGCCGAGCCCGAGCACGAGATAGCTGGCGTCGAACACCGTGCGGTAGACGTCGTCGGGGGTGTCCAGGCCGTTGATCCGGCGGATGAACTCGATGTTCCACGGACACCAGGGCGCGTCGTCGCGTACCCCGGCCATGTATCGCTCGATGGCCAGCCGGGTGGCCGGATCGTCCCAGCTCAGCGGCAGTCGGACGGTGCGCGACGGGACGACCAGTTCCTGTGTGGGCGGCACCTCGGACTCCAGCTCGCGCAGCAGGGCGGCGACGTCGCGCGCCTTCAGCACGCTCGCGTCGGTGTGGACCTGCAGCGACCTGATGCCGGGCGTGACGTCGAGTATCCCGGCCGGCCGGTGCCGGGCGAGGGTCTCCTGCAGCGCGTGCACCCGCATGCGCAGCGCCAGGTCGAGCTCCATCGGCCCGTACTCGACCAGCACGTTGTCGTCGCCGTCGCGCCGGTAGGTGACCGCCGGGCGGTCCGCGCTCGCCTCGAGCCGGCCGAGGATGCCGTCGTCGCCGTCGCCGCCCCGGGTGGCGACGGTGGGGGCGCTGCGCCGACTGACGAGACCGGCCGCGTCGGCCTCCCGGACCGGAACGAACCGTACGGTGTCGCCGGGCCGGAGCTGGCCGAGCTTCCACAGCTCGCCGCTGGCCACCACGGCCGGGCAGACGAAGCCGCCCAGGGATGGTCCGTCGGGCCCGAGGATGATCGGGGTGTCGCCGGTGAAATCCAGAGCCCCGACCGCGTACGGGGTGTCGTGGATGTTCGACGGGTGCAGGCCCGCCTCGCCGCCGTCGGGCCGGGCCCAGGCCGGCTTCGGGCCGATCAGCCGGATGCCGGTACGCGCGGAATTGTGGTGCACCTGGTAGTCGGTGGCGTACAGGACCTCGATGTCCGCCCGGGTGAAGAACTCCGGCGCGGCGTGCGGTCCCTCGGTGACCCCGATTTGCCAGCTGTCGGTCAGGTGTGGGCGGCGCTCGGGAGGAGTCGGACCGGGCAGCGCTGTCTTTTCCAGAACACCGGGCCGCGCTGTCTTTTCCAGAACGCCGGGCCGCAGCACGTCGCCGGCGAGCAGCGCCCGGCCGCCGTGTCCGCCGAACCCGCCGAGCGTGAAGGTGGCCGCGCTGCCCAGATAGGACGGCACGGCCAGGCCTCCGCGCACCGCGACGTACGTGCGCAGCCCGGGGCCGGTCGACGGGCCGAGGGTGACCACTCCCCCGGCGGGCACCTCGATCGCGGTCCACAGCTCCGCCGGCTCGTCGTCCAGGGTGAGCGGCACCGGGGCCCCCGTCACCGCGACGACCGACGCCGTGGAGAACCGGACCGACAGGCCGCCCGCGGTGACCTCGAGCGCCGGCTTCGTGGCCGGGTTGCCGACGGCCAGGTTCGCCTCGGCGAACGAGACGGCGTCGAACGGCCCGCTCGGCGGCACCCCGACGTGCCAGTACCCGAGCCGTCCGGGCAGTTCCTGAACGGTGGTCATCGGCCCCGCCGCGAGAACGTCGATCCGCGGCCGGGGGTCGGTCGTGGTCCGCAGCGTCGTGGTCGAGTGGCCGGCGGTGCGCAGGGCGGGCTCGTCGGTGAGCGAGCGCAGCAGGCCCAGGTTGGTGACGATGCCGTCGATCCGGGTCGCGTCCAGGGCCGCGCCGAGGCGGTCGAGGGCCTGGTCGCGGGTGTCGCCGACCGCGATGATCTTGGCAAGCATCGGGTCGTAGAACGGCGAGACCTCCAGGCCCGTCTCGACGTAGCTGTCCACCCGGATGCCCGGCGGGAACTCCGCCCGGGTGACCAGGCCGGAGGAGGGCAGCGAATCCTTCGCCGGGTCCTCGGCGTAGACCCGCGCCTCCACCGCGAACCCGGATGGCCGCCAGTCCCGCTCGAACACCGCGGGATCCACCGGCGCAGCGCCGGCCAGCTGCAGCTGCAGCGCCACCAGGTCGACCCCGAAGACCTCCTCGGTGACCGGGTGCTCGACCTGCAGCCGGGTGTTGACCTCCAGGAAGGCAGCCTCCGCCCGGACCGGGTCGTAGACGAACTCGACGGTGCCGGCTCCCCGGTAGTCCACCGTGGCCAGCAGCGCTCGGGCGCTGGCGTGCAGCCTCTCCCGGACGGGCCCGGGCAGGCCCGGTGCGGGCGCCTCCTCGAGCACCTTCTGATTGCGCCGCTGCAGCGAGCAGTCCCGGTCGCCGAGGACCGCGATCCGCCCGGCGCCGTCGCCGAAGACCTGCACCTCGACGTGGCGGGCCGGCCGGACCAGCCGTTCGAGGAAGACGCCGGCGGAGTCGAAGTTCGCCCGGGCCAGCGCCACGACCCGCGCGAAGGCCACCCGCACCTCGTCCGGCGAGGCACAGGCCTGCATGCCGATGCCGCCCCCGCCGCCGGTCGCCTTCACCATCACCGGCAGACCGGTCGCCTCCGCCGCGGCCACCGCCTCGTCGGCCGAGCCGAGCAGCCCGGTGCCGGCCAGCAGCGGAACTCCGGCCTGCTCGGCCAGTGCCCGGGCGGTGTGCTTGGCGCCGAACGCGACGATCTGCTCGGGCGTCGGGCCGGCGAACCGGAGTCCGGCCGCCTCCACCTCGCGGGCGAACACGGCGCTCTCGGAGAGAAATCCGTAGCCGGGGTGGATGATCTCGGCTCCGGTGCTCAGCGCGGCGGCGAGGATCAGATCGCGACGCAGGTAGGACTCCCGGGCGGGCGCCGGGCCGAGCCGGACCGCGGCGTCGGCCTCACGCACGTGCGGCGCGGCCCGGTCGGCGTCGGAGAACACCGCGACCGTACGCAGGTTCAGCCGGCGGGCCGTCCGGATGATCCGCCGCGCGATCTCGCCCCGGTTGGCGATCAGCACCGTGCTCGCTGAGCCTCCTTTTGTTCGCGCCTGCGGGGCTCGCAAAACCGGCTCACTCCTCGCGCTCACGGCTGGACCACAATCATCCGCAGGGGCGTGGGGTTGAAGTCGTTGCACGGGTTGTTCATCTGCGGGCAGTTGGAGACGACCACCAGCACGTCCATCTCGGCCCGGACCGCCACCCGCTTGCCCGGCCCCGACATCCCGTCCACGATCCCGAGCGCGCCGCCGGGCTCGACCGGGACGTTCATGAACCAATTCAAATTCGAGACCAGATCCCGTACGCCGAGTCCGTGCTCGGCCCCCTCGCTGAGGAAGTTCTCCCGGCAGCCGTGGTGGAACATCACGTGGTGGCCGTAGCGCAGGGTGTTGGACTCCTTGCCACACGCCCCGCCGATGGTGTCCTGCCGGTCGATCTCGTTGGCGACGACCGTCATCAGCGGCCGTCCCTCGTTGCTGCGCAGGACGGTGCCGGTGCGGACGTACGCATTGCCCTGCCAGGCCAGCGTGTCGGGCACGCTGTACCGCTCGTCCCGGTCGTGCGCGTTGTAGATCAGGCAGTCCGCCGACTGGTTGCCGCCGACGTCGACGATCGTGAGCACCTGCCCGGCCGCGACGACGCCCGACCAGGACGCGTTCGGCGCCACGCGTTCGTCTGTGGTCACGGCGCCGCCGACGAGGGGCTCACTCCACTCAAGGACGGTCATAACCGCGCCTCCGCGTAGTCGATGGTGTTGAGGTAGGCGCGGTGCAACTCCGGGGTGGCGTCGAACCGCGGGTCGGCCGGGCCGGTGGCCGCGCCCCGCCAGGCGTGCACCCGTAGCGGCCCGACCACGTACTCGGGCCGCGGGTCGCGCGGGTGGGCGACGTTGGCCAGCAGCACCAGCAACGGCAGCTCCGTCACCAGCGTCACGTGCGTGCCGGGGCCGGCCGAGCCGAGCCAGCTCAGCTCGCCGTCGTCCGCGACCCGGACGCCCTGGAAGAAGCTGACGCTGGGCGGCAGGTCGCGCCGGGTGAGGCCGTGCTTGGCGGCCGCCTTGAGGAACAGGCTGCGCCCGGCGGGCGAGGGCCCCTCCGGCCGGGCGTCGCCGTACCTGCTCTCGTTCCAGGCCTCGGTGGTGGTGCCGCAGAACGCGTCGTGGCGCCCCGAGGAGTCCTCGACCAGGCTGGCCAGCACCCGCCCGTCACCGGAGAGCAGCGGCGTGCCCGCCCCCAGGTAGGCCTGCCACGGGATCTTCAGCGTGTCGGCCACGTTCAGCCGCTCCACCGGCTCGAGCGCGTTGTAGAGGAGCAGGTGTGCGCACGCCTGTCCGGTGGGATCGTCCAGGCGCAGCCGCGTGCCCCGGGCGAGCACCTTGTGCGTGTATCCGCCCGGCGCCACCGTCTCGGCCCAGGTGAGCCCGGCCGCGTCGACCCCGGCCGGGAGGTACGGGCTGCTCGACGCGGGCAGATAGGGCATCCACTCGCTGCTCAGCCCGGCCTGGGCGCGGGCGTCGTCCCGGGCGTTGAGGACGCTGTCGGTGCGGTGTTCGGCGCGGACGTTCATGCTTCGACCGGCACGTGAGTGTGCGGAACGTGGACCAGTTCGATCCGTCGGTGCAGCCGCTTGTAGATGAAGTAACCGGCGCCGATGGCCACCACAGCGGCGACGAGCAGCAGGGCGCTGTACTGCAGCACCCAGTTCCCGTTCGGCGAAAGATCGTAGATCTCGGTCCGCGGCCACATCAGGTTGACCACCATGATCACCTGGTAGATCACCGCCACGACGTTGGCGGCGAGCCCGAACCGGCCGATCGAGAACAGCGGCTTGCCGTCCTCGTCCACCCCGGCCGGGAACCGGTCGGTGTTCCGGTGCCGGATCCGCACCACCAGCAGCGGGAGCGTGACACCGAGGTAGCCGATGTAGAGCATCGCGATGCAGATGCTGGCGAGCGCGGTGAAGATCGTCGTGGAGTTGATGTTCACAAGCAGCGCGATCGCCGCGCCGGCGCCCACCACGATCGAGGTGAGGATGGGCGTCCCGGTGCGCGGCGAGACCTTGCCCAGCGCCTTCGCAAACGGGAAGGCGCGCTCGCGCGACATCGAGTACATCATCCGCGCGCCGGAGGTCTGGCAGGCCAGGGTGCAGGCGAAGACCGCAACCGCGACGCAGCAGAGCAGCAGCCGGCCCAGCACGCCGCCGAGCCGCTCGGTGAGCACCCAGGACAGGCCGAGCGAGGAGAGGTTGCCGTCGGTGAGGCTGGGGGCGGCCATCAGCGCGGCCAGGATCAGCAGGCCGCCGCCCAGGCCCGAGGTCGTGAGCGCGCGGATGATCGTCTTCGGCGTGGTCTTGCGCGGCGCGTGGGTCTCCTCGGCCAGTTCGCCGGCCGAATCAAACCCGACCATGACGTACGCGGCCATCAACGCGGAGGCCAGCCAAGCGAAGAGGTACGAACCGCTGCCGGTCCAGCCGGTGTGGTGCAGAACCACCGACGGGCCCCGTTCGGAAAGCGCGAACAGCACCCCGATCAGCACGATCACGCCGACGATCTCCACCGCGACGCCGACGCTGGTGGCCGCGGCAATCTGGCGGATGCCCAGCACGTTCACCAGCGTCGTGACGGCCAGCAGGAGCACGCCGAGGATGATCGCGTTCTGCGCCCCGGTCGCGGAGAGGATCGACGGGTCGGCCGACGAGCCGCCGACCATCTGGAAGCCCGACCAGATGGCCGGGAGCACGGCCTGCATGGCGATCGCCGCCACCGCGACGGTGAGGATCTGACCGATCACCATGATCCAGCCGGTGAAGAAGCCCCAGCTCACCCCGGCCAGCCGGCTCGACCACTGGAAGATCGCACCGGACACCGGCCAGCGGCCGGCCAACTCGGAGAAGCACAGTGCGACGCACAGCTGCCCGGCGAACACCACGGGCCAGGACCAGAAGAACGAGGCCCCGCCCAGCAGGAAGCCAAGCCCGAAAAGCTGGAACACCGTGGTCAGGATCGAAACGAAGGAGAAACCCGCGGCGAAGGACGCGAACGTCCCGACACCCCGGTGCAGTTCTTGTTTGTAGCCGATGTGACCAGGGTCGACGGCCGCGCTGCGGACGGGCGCGGACTCGGTTGGGCTCATGACTCCACCTCCGGCGGGTCTTACCTGTCGCCTGACAGGTAATGGCCCTGATCGTGGAGTCCGGCTGTTCCAGCAGCGGTTCCGGGTCGTTACGACGCGGTTCCGCCGCGTTAATTCGCGATGACCGCCGTCCAGCCGACCGCCGGCTGGGCCCGGTTACCGCGGGCGGCGACCGCGAGGCAGGTCACCGCGTACCGTCTCGATCGCGCGCTGTGCTTGCAGGGCCAGATCAGCGTCGCCTCTGCCTGCCACAACGTAGCCGTCATGAGGTCTTGGATGGAGCTGCCGAGGTCGGGCGCATCTGCCAGAGCGGTCAAAGGTGCCTGCTCAGGACTCTGTGCCGCTCGCGCTGGTGGCTCGAGCGGGCGGCGTGCCTGGGCGAGCTACACAATCCACCAACCGAGCGTCCGCGTCTCGGTCGTGCGGCCGGCCCCTATAGCGACCACCCTCGCAGAGCACTGAGCATCGGCAACCGAAGGTGCACGGCCGCGTCAGCGCCGTAGTCCTCGGGAAAGGGCTCCGTCAGGTCGGCCGGGATCTGCTCGTCAAGCACGGCCGGGCGCTCGACCGACGCCGCGACAGCCGGCCCCAGCTTCGCAAGAATCTCGTCGAAAGCGTCACCGGCGAGCGCGCCCAGTGAACCGAAATGGGGATAGTCCGCATCGGCCCAGGGCAGTGGCAGGCGAATAATCCGCCCTATCTCAGGTATCGATGCAAGAGAGTCCGCATCTCGCAGCACCTCCCGATACACCTCGCCGCCCTGAGCCACCACCCACAATCTGAAATCGGCGAACGTGTCACCGGAGCACGGCAGTTCATGAATGACATCCGCCGCCTCCCACAACCTCCAGCTCAACAAACCATCCAGGCAATCGAGAAGCTCGCGCTGGAATCGAGCCAGCCGGGGTATCGGCAGGGTGGACAGACGAGCCAGGAGGGGTCCGATCATCTCTTGCTCGCTTCGAACAGCATCGGGCATTGAGTCGACGAGCGCCCACAACACTGATTTCTCAG
The DNA here is from genome assembly GCF_040682075.1 of Actinoplanes sp. NPDC051411. NCBI lineage: Bacteria > Bacillati > Actinomycetota > Actinomycetes > Micromonosporales > Micromonosporaceae > Actinoplanes > Actinoplanes sp. NPDC051411. The sequence goes on from NZ_JBFBAD010000131.1 coordinate 18,958, forward strand.
ATGTCAGCATGTCGGCCCTCCCTTCCACGTCCGAATGATTTCGAGCGGATCCACGCCTGTGCTCTTGCTGCCGGCATACTTTTCTTTGTTCAGCGGACCCGGGGCCCTGGAAATCAGATCATCTCGACTGCGTGAGCCTCCGTCTTGGAGTCGAAGTTCTTGAGTACCGTGGTTTGAATTCCTCTTTCCAGCAGATACTTCTGCGTGTACCGCGAGTAGTTGCCGGTCGTATTGGTCCAAACCCCCACTTCAGGAACTCGCCGGTACGCTGGTCGAACTGAGCATACAGGGCGGTTTGGAACCGCTGCGGAATGGACCATCCGTGTTCGGCCAGCTGTAAATTCCACTGTCGTTGTGCACCAGCACAGGCGTGTTGCCGGCGAGCACATAGTACGTGTGCAGGTTTTCGACCGTGAGGTTGTTCATGAACCTATGGCCGGCAAAACTGTGCAGATTTCCCACGACAGCAGACCCGTGAGAAGCCGCAACGCTCAGACTCTCGCCTGGCTGAAGGTTTCCCGCGTCGACCCATTGCCGGCTCGTCGGGTCCCAGAACAGGTGCTCTTGCGTGGTGTGGACAACAGAGGCCTGCGTCAGTTTGGTACCTGCTGCCGCCTGACACACCACTCGCTGTGGATGACGCCTTGGGTGTAACCGGCACCAGGCTGAGCGGGGTCAGCGCCGAACGGGGAGCCGAGGGAGATCAGCGCGGCACCGTTCACCTCACCTCGGCTGCTTCGCTCATCCCGCGGGGGTGAGGTGAACGGATTTCGCAGCCTCGATGCTGAGGGTCCGTTTGTAGGAAGGCGATCGCCGATGACAGCCGAAGCTACGTCCGATCCGGGCATTCAGGTCGGGCCGACCAGTGAGTTCACTCTGTTCTTCCATGTACGAGCCGGGCACGGTGCGGCGCTGCGTGAGGACTTGCGCGCCTTGCAGGGGGCGCCGGGCTACCGTGCCGGTGATTACGCGTTGCCCATAGCCACCATCCACGAAGCCCGTTTCGTCCCGTTCGACGACGACACCCGGCTGCTGTTCGCGACCAGCTTCGACGGCCCTTGGGAGTCGTACATGCTGGACTTCGCCTCCAAGCCGCTGAAGTTGTTCGACGCCATCTTCCGGCACGTGGAAGGCTACGACGGGCTGCCGGATCTGGAGGCGGTGCGCAAGTTCATCCTCAGCGCGCAAATTTCCGCGGGGGGATATTCGCGAAACTACGGCGGGACGGTCAAGGAGATCCGCAAGGCCGAGCGGGTCAACCGGGCGTTCCAGCAGGTCCTCGACGACCCGGCGGCGGCCGAGGCCCTGCAGGCGCCGGCGTTGGCGCCTCTGCTCGCCGAGGCGGCCGACTGACGATGTCCGATCACATCTCGGGACCAAGGGCGCTGGCCGCGCCCATCGCCGACATCACCGACGTCTACGCCTTCCCCAGTCCCGAGAACGAGGGACATCTCGTCCTGGTGGTCAATACCCTGCCGTTCGCCCCGCCCGACGGCCGCTTGTCCGACGGGCTGATCTATCGGTTCCGGGTCCGGCCGCTCACACTGCGCAGTCACCCAGTTGGAACCGGCGTCTATGACGTCGGCACCGAGGAGTTCGTCTTCGACTGCGTGTTCTCCGAGCCGTCCGAGGCGGGCGTGCAGACCGGCGTCTGTCACACGCCGGCCGGGGAGCGGATCTCCTTTCCGGTGGACGATCCCGAGGGCGGCAAGGGCGGCGGGGTACGAGTGTTCGCCGGTCCTCGCCGGGATCCGTTCATTCTCGACGCCCCGGCGGCGCTGAAGACCATCGCGACCGGGCGGCTGGCGTTCACTGAATCCTCGACGATTTATCTGGACGGTAAGAACGTGCTCAGTGTCGTGATCGAGGTCGACGCCGCCCAGATGTTCGGCACCGGAACCGATCTGGTAGGTGTCGTGGCGGAGACCCTGACCCGCGGGCGGCTCAACGTCCGGATCGAGCGGACCGGGCGACCGGAGGTGAAGAACCTCCTCCTGGCGCCGAAGCAGTTCGACCAGGTCAACCGCGACCTGGAGATCCGCGACCTCTACAACATGGAGGACGGTTTCCACCTCGCCGACGGCTATCTCGGCGCCTACCGGGCCCGGCTCAACGCCAACCTCGCTTTCTGGGACGGCCTCGACGGCCAACTGGCCTGGCCGCCCAACGAAGACGGCAACCACCCGCTGGTGGACCTCGTGCTCGCCGACCATCTGGTCGTCGACGTAAGTAAGCCCTACCTTGAGCAAGGCTCCTTCCTGGAGATCGAACGCGCCGCGCTGGGCGGGACCGTGCACCGCACCTGCGGCGGGCGGGCGCTCAACGACGACGTGATGGACACGTTCTTCACCGTGCTGATCAACGCCGGAACCGGTCCGGCGATCCGTGACGGCGTCGACCGGTCCACCCGGCCCGCCTCGCGCACGTTCCCGTACCTCGCCGAACCCAACCCGGCGCCCCCGCAACCGCCCGCACACGAGTAGGCAGCCATGACCGACGCCAACTCGCTGGAACTCGACGACATCCAGGCCGGTGCCCTGCACGAACGGCCGTCCCCTTACGTCGGCACGTACGTACTGCTGCGCGTCGCCGACCGCTACGACGGCCGCAAACTCATCCGCCGGCTGATACCCCTGCTCTCCCCGGCCCGCTCGGTCGTCGCCAACACCCCGGAGGCGTGGCTGACAGCAGCGTTCACGTACTCCGGACTGCAGACCCTCGGGGTGCCGCAGCAATCGCTGGACAGCTTCGCGCCCGAGTTCCGACAGGGCATGGCCGCCCGCGCCGCCCACCTCGGCGACACCGGCGACAGCGGGCCGGAGCACTGGGAGACGCCGCTGGGCAGCCGCGAGGTGCACATCGCGCTCGCCACCCTCGCCCCCGACCAACAGAGTCTCGACCGGCTGGTCGAGAAGGCCCGCCGCGCCCAAGACGAGTTCCCAGGCATCGAGGTGATCTGGCGGCAGGACTGCTACCAACTGCCGACCGGCCGCACCTCGTTCGGCTTCAAGGACGGCATCGGACAGCCGGCCGTCCAGGGAGTGGAAACCCGCCGGCCGAACCCCGGGGAACCGCCGATAAAAGCCGGTGAGTTCATCCTCGGCTACCCGGACGAGACCGGTGTGCCGGCGCCCATGCCTGAACCCGCCATCCTGAGCCGCAACGGTACCTACGTCGTGCTGCGCAAACTGCGCACCAGAGTCGCTGCCTACCGCCGCTACCTACACGACAGGGCCGCCGGGCGCCAGGACGAGGAACTGCTCGGGGCGAAGATGATCGGCCGATGGCAGAGCGGGGCGCCGCTGGCGCTCGCCCCTGATGGAGACGACCCGCTGCTGGGGGCGGATCCCCGCCGCAACAACGACTTCCGGTACGGCGACGACCCGCGCGGATTCAAATGCCCGGCCGGCGCGCACGCCCGGCGCGCCAACCCGCGGGACGCCCTGGACCACGAGAACAGCACCGACGTGCGTCTACACCGCATGATCCGTCGGGGCACAAGTTACGGCCCCGTCCTGCCGGAGGGTGTCCTCGAGGACGACGGTGCCGACCGGGGCATCATCTTCGTCTTCGCGGGATCGCACCTGGACCGGCAGTTCGAGTTCGTCAAAACCCAGTGGCTCAATGACGGGATCTTCATCGGGGCACCTCAGGAGAGCGACCCGCTGGTCGGGCCGCACCCGGGCGCCGCCGCCTTCACCATTCCGCACCGGCCGATCCGCCGCCGCCTGCCGGACCTGCCGCCGTTCGTCATCACCCGAGGCGGCGAGTACTGCTTCGCCCCCGGCTTTCGCGCTCTGCGCTGGCTGGCGGATCTCACCACATGAACCTTCCGGGAGACGGCATGACGAACACGACCCGTACGAATCGATGGAAGTCTCTGGATTTCGGGCCGCCGGCGCCCGACGACGCCGACCCGAGTCAGTCCGTGCTGCTCGAGTACACCGGCGACGGCGCCATAGCGGTGATCACCCTGAACCGCCCGGCGGCCGACAACGCGATAAGCACCGAAATGGGAACCCGGCTGACCGAGATACTGGAAACCATCGCCGTCCGCCGCGCCGTCCGGGTGGCGATCCTCACCGGCGCCGGCACCCGCGCCTTCTCCGTCGGCAGCGACCTGCGCCAACGCAAGAGCATGACCAAGGAGCAGTGGCTGCGGCAGCGGCAAGACTTCGACCGCACCCTCTACACCCTGCGCCAACTCCGCAAACCGATCTTCGCCGCGGTCAACGGCATCGCGTACGGCGGTGGCTGCGAGATCGCGCAGAGCGCCGACTTCATCATCGCGTCGCAGAACGCCGTCTTCGGCCAGCCGGAGACCATGATCGGTCTCGCCGCCGGTGGCGGCTCCCCGGCGCTGCTTCCCCGGGTTCTCCCACCGGGCACAGCCTTGCAGATGCTGATGACCGGTGATCCGATCACCGCCCAGGAAGCGTACCGGCTGGGCATGGTCAACCAGGTCCTGCCCTCCGGCGACCTGCTTCCGGCGGCGCACCGCATCGCCGAGAAGATCGCGAGCAACTCGCCGACCGCCGTGCAGGCCGTCAAACGCGCCGTGCGGCTGGGCCAGGGCCAGCCGATCGAGCAGGCCATCGCCATCATGATGGAGGCCCACTGGCGCTCGGCGGTACACCCCGACCGGGTCGAGGGCATCGGCGCTTTCAACGACGACCGCGAGCCGCACTTCGCGGACCCGGACTACTGACCTTCCAGGAGCGCCCGTCATGACAGTCACCGACGCCATCGCCCGCAACCGCGCGGCCCTGACCATGATCAAGGAAGATCCGTTCAACGCCGAAGCTCCGCACGACGGCCTGCGCACCGACACCACGCCGACCCAACTGCACTACGTACGCAGCAACTTCGCCCTGCCACACCACGACGGGACACTCCAGGTGGCCGGCGCGGTGGCAACCCCTCACACCCTGACGCTCGGCGATCTGCGCGCCCTGCCGGCCGCCGAACATGTCGTGACCCTCGAATGCGCCGGCAACGGGCGCCTGGACATGCGACCACTTCCCACCGGCGAACCCTGGGGCGGCTACGCGGTGTCCACCGCACGGTGGAAGGGCGCCCGACTGGCCGACGTGCTGGCTCGCGCGGACCCGGCCGGCGATGGCGTCGAGGTCCGCTGTCAAGGCGCCGACCACGGGAAATACCATCTCAGCTCGCTCTTCGAGAAGGACGACGCGGACATCACCTTCGTCCGGTCGCTCGCCCTGGCCCACGCGAGCGACCCGGCCGCCGAGATCCTGATCGCCTACGAGATGAACGGCGAACCGCTGGAGGCCGACCACGGCGCTCCGTTCCGCCTGATCGTGCCGCACTGGTACGCCGTCGCCTCAGTCAAATGGCTCAGCCGGCTCGACGTGATCACCAAACCGTTCGCCGGCGAGTTCCAGACCGGACACTACGTCTACCAGTGGCCGGACAAACCCGTCGAGCCGGTCACGTTGATGCGGGTACGCGCACGGATCACCGACCCGGCCGACGCCTGCTGCATCCCGGCCGGCAGGTACACGATCCGCGGCAAGGCATGGTCCGGCTCCGGGGCCATTACCCAGGTCGGATTGAGCTTTACCGGCGCGAGTGAGTGGAACCCGGCGGTCGTCGAGCCGCCGAACGGCCCGTTCCAGTGGCAGGACTGGAGCTATGAGTGGGACGCCACCCCCGGCCGGCACAGCCTGCGAGCCCGCGCCACGGACGCGTCCGGAAATATCCAGCCCGAAGTGCCACCCTGGAACCGTCTCGGCTACGGCAACAACGCCGTCGAGGTGGCATACGTCGAAGTACGATGACCGACCGCTCAGGGCGCCGAGAGAAGAACCCACGATCCGCAGGTTTACACCTGATGGGTGGGGCCAGAGCACGGCTGGCGCAAAGCGATAAGGCTTCACCACCGACTGAGCCTCCCGGACTCGCCACCGACGTGACCGGAACTCGCAGACTACGTGAACGGGTGAATGAGGCAGCCCCTCACCCTGTCGCTACGGGCGACGACCGGCCCCGGCGACCGGGCTGCCTTATCGAGGCGGCAGGCCAGTGCCCTGTCCTACGACCGCTGCGATCGCGCCCTATCGGCGGCAAATGAGGATGTCTGTGGCCGGGCGTTCAGGGATCATCGCGTGGTGAGTGATCTGCTGTGGGACGACGTGATGCCTTGGTTCGACCCGGTTGAGAACCGTAGTGCCCCGGACGTGATCGTGGCCGACACGACCCCTGGCCGACTGGCAGATCGTTCTGGACCTGATCCGCTCGCAGGGATGGGCAAGCGAGTTCGAGTTCGGTGATCAGGTGGTGCCGGTCCCTGATGCCGCCGCCGGCCTTTTTCGTTCGAAGACCTCGGCCAAGTCCCGTCCACTCGGCTACTCCCGCAAGGAAGCGATCCACCCGTGCCCGCGAGCTCTACTCCGTGATGAATCAACATTGTCGTCTCCCGGGCTGCTGGCCGACCCATACCGTGATTCGGTGACTGCAGAACCTCGGACCGCATGGGCTCGTCAGCGCCGGTGGTGGCTCGCCGTATTGCTCGGCATCGCACCGCACTTGTTACTGATCGCTTGGTTCGCTTGGCCCCCGATCACCTTCTGGATGGGCGGCAGGACTCGATCAGGATTTGTGCCGGGTCCAGATAGTGCGGCTGGCGCGCCTTATGCCACCTACAGCTGGGCTGAACTCGTTATCGTGCCAGCTGCGGTGCTTATGGTGATCGCTCTCTCCCTCTCACGGCGCACCCGCCCGTGGGCGCTCTGGGCACTTCTGGGCACTTTGGGGGGTGCTACGGCCGTGCTGTTGGTTCTGGCGACCGCGGGGGTGCTTTGGCGGATGGCCTACTGAGTGCGTGCGTTAAAGGGGCTGAGCCGGGTAGTCGCCCGGCACTTCCCGCCTTGACTCGGCTCAGGGAACTGCCGCACGGCTGCGCCCGTCAGGTCCGGTCGAAGGTCGCGAATAACAGAGGCGCTGACCCGCGACTCGCCACCTTCGCCCGGACGGCGCACGCCGTACCGAGCGTGATGACCGCCGCCCTGGCCGCCGCGCACGATCGGCGGCCATTGAGTGCGCGCTGTAGCGAACGCGAACAGCAATTCGCGCTGGTTTCCCGGACTGCTGCCGCTAGGCTGAAACGATGGCGTCGACTGCTGTCAACCGTGAACACCGGACGAGGAGTCTTTGCAAATTGCGTATCCACCGGCGAATATTGGACTGCCGTCGCTGGTGTTGAACTGCAAGAACAGCGGTGTGCCATTCAAGCGCGCTCGTAACGTACCGACCTGCCTCGCAGCGGCGTAGCTACCGGCCGGTCAGGAGGCGGTCAGGCCGCAGTTCGACGATCACCCGGTCCGGCGTCCATTGCGGATCGGTCGACCGTTCCGGCATGTATTTCTCGATCAAGGGCTGGGCCAGCGTGTCGTGGTTGTCTTCGATGAGCTGTGCCCGGCCGTACGCGACGACGTAGAACTTCTTCTCGAAGTCGTCGATGAGCAGCGAGATGGCCGGGTCGCGCTTGAGGTTCAGGTACTTCGCCCGCGAGCGGGTGGTGCTGAACCGGAAGCTCTGGCCGTCCCAGATGAACCACACGACGGACAGCTGCGGCGGCCCGCCGGCGCGGTTGACGCCGACCACGGCATGCCGAGCGCCGGCCAGCAGTTCCCGTACGTCCTCTTCCGAATCCGACATGGGGTGGTGCCTCCTTAGAACGTCAGGACGACCTTGCCGACCAGGCCGCCGGCCTCGAACACCCGGTGCGCCCGGTGCACGTCGTCGACGCGGTGATAGGCGCCGACGCGTACGTGCAGCTCGCCGGCGTCGACCATGGAGACCAGTTCGGCGAGTCCGCGCACGTCCTCGCGTATCTGGATCTTGACGGCGCCCGGAATGTCCGCCGGCAGCGGGTCATCGGTGATCGAGCGATACCGGCCGCCGGGTATCAACGCCGGCCCCGGGTGCACGCTCGCCGTGTCGAAGACCGCGTCGTACGCCGCCGCCGGCAGGTCCGCCACCCGATCGGTGACCAGCTCAGCACCCAGCTCACGGACGGCCGGCACGTGCGCGAGCCGGGAGACCAGCCCGTCCACCCGGGCGCCCGACCGGCGGGCCAGCTGCACCGCCAGCGAGCCGACCCCACGGGTCTTCCAGTCCACCGGGTTGATGCTGCTGGCGACCGTGCGGACGAGGACCTCGCCGGCGGCCGGGACAGGGACCGGCACCTCGCGCAGCGTAAGCACGTCGATACCGCCATGCCGGTCAATCTGTACGGCTCGCATGAGACATACGGTAAAGACTCACATCGATGTGAAGGTCAACCTTCTGCGACGGAGGCCACATGCGCATCGGCGAGCTGTCCCGGCGTACCGGGGTCACCGAGCGGCTGTTGCGGTACTACGAGGAGCAGGGCCTGCTGCAGCCGAGCCGCCTGCCCAGCGGCTACCGCAGCTACACCGACCGCGACGTGGAGACGGTGCGCCGCATCCGGTCGCTGCTGACCGCGGGGCTATCCACCAGTGTCATCGCGGGCGTGTTGCCATGCGTCTCCAGCGATGGCGGTTTCCTGGCACCCACCTGCCCACAGCTGCGCGCCGACCTCGCCGGCGAGCATCGGCGCATCAGCGCCGCGATCGAGGAACTACACCGGTCCCGCGGGCAACTGGAGGCCATCATCAACGGCAAGCCTCCGGTCGCCGCCGCGGGCGACTCGCCGGGCTGATCCGGCGGCCGGTTCCTACGCGCCCGCACCCCGG
>NZ_JBFBAD010000132.1:0-27423 GCF_040682075.1 Actinoplanes sp. NPDC051411
GCCGCGCGCGCCCCCCCCCCCCCGCCGCGGGCGAGGCCGGCCTCGCGCCGCCACCCGTCGGGCCGGCCGGCACACTCTCACGCCGCTCGGGATGCGGCTCCTGACCAGCGCGTCGGGGTCAACCGGTCGGCGGCCCGGCCTCGGACGGGGGCTCTGGGGTGGACCTCCGGTGACCGGGGGAGGGGTGGTTGATCACGTTGCCGAAGACGGCGCCCTGAGCGATCGCGCCGGGCGCGGAGCTCGTGACGTGCTGCACCCAGGATTGCGGGGTGGCCGGCGGCGACGCGCCCAGCAGCAGATGGGGTGACGTGGCGGCGTCGCGGACGAACAGCTGCGGGACGTCCTCGCCCGGAATGCTCTCCAGCGGCAGCGTCGCCACCCCGAGCTCGAACGCGTCCTCGACCGACAGGCCGAAGCCGAGGGCGCGGTAGAACGAACCCGCGAACGCGGTCGCCGTCCGGTCGCCGATCGCGCGGCTCATCCCGATCGTGACGTCGACCTGGTCCGCGATCACCGATGCCTGGGCGGCGCTGTGGCACGCGTTGAGGACCACGACGCGTACGTCCCGGAGCACCCGGAGGATGCGGCCCAGCGCCTCCTGGCCGACCGGCCGGCTGCCGCCGTCGTCGCCGATGAAGCGGATCTCGCCGGCCGGGTCGCCGTGGCCGCTGAAGTGCAGTATCTGAGGCCGGTGCTCGAGAAGGCCCTGGACGAGGTCGTCCGGGCGGGCGGCGAACCAGGGCACGATGCGGATCTCGTCGCGGAACTCGGCGGCGCGGATGCTGCGGGTGATGTGGCGGACCTCCTCGTCGAGCCGCAGGCGAGCGGTGTCGAGAGGGTTCGCGGCCAGGAACAGGACAGTGATCATGGCTTCTCGGTGAAGCTGAGTTCGACCTCGTTGAACTTCTCCACCGCCATGTCCCGCCGGATGTCGAGATCCACCCGCTCGACCCGGCCCAGCGGTTCGAGCAGGGTGCGGCCGCTGACCTCCATGCCGATCGACGCCGACTCGTGGCCGAGAGCGTCGAGCACACCGGAGTAGCGGACGAGCATGTCGCCGGCCAGGGCGCAGCGCCGCTTCAGCTCGGCGGCGGCCGGCAACTCGTCGATCAGGGTCATGATGATCCCGACCTCCTCGGTGCGGAAGAAGTCGTTGAGCGAGTTCAGCGCCCGCGAGCAGGCCCGGGACGCTGACTCGCGGCCGCCCGGCCGGAACTCGGTCGTCATCACCCGGGCCTCGCCCAGGCTCATCCACGCCGCGCAGTCCGCGGCCACGAAGGCCGGGCCCAGCGTGTGGCAGGCCTCGGTGAGCACCGTGGCCGCGTTGTAGTGGCCGATGGCGACCTCGGCCGCACCGGCCCTCCGATGCCGATCGCCGATCCGCAGGGTCAGCTCGACGGTCTCCAGCACCGCCGCCCGCCGCTCGGCGCTCGTGCCGTCGCGTACGGTCGTGAGGCTCTCCCGCAGGAGGTCCGTGTCGCGGCCGAAGGACAGGGCGAACGTCGTCGCCTCGAAGTCGGTGACGGCACGCTCGGCCTCGGCCGGCGCCCGCCCGGTGGAGTCCTCGATCTCGTACGCGGTGGCCATCCCCCGCGCGGCGTAGTGGAGCCAGGAGAGCACGTCCTCGTTCAGCCGGGCCAGGGAGGCGGCGTTGAGCAGGACCGTGATCAGCGACGACCGGTAGATCGGGTCCATCGCGCACAGCGCCTCGCACTCGCGGACGGCCCGTTCGGCGGCGTTGAGCGCGGCCGCGTCCCGCCCGGCCCGCCGCAGTCGGACCGCCTCCGAGTTGGTGGCCTGCATCTGCTCGAACGCCCGCCGCACCTTGCGATTCGGATGGCCGTCGCGGCTCACTGACTCACCCCCCGAAGGGCGGCGCCGTGCAATCGCCGGCATTGCCCGGTCTCGGGATCGGTGTCGCCCCGCAGCGACTCCAGGGCGGTCAGCGCGAACCGGAGCAGCGGCTCGGCCCGGCCCGGGTCGCCGGCCCGCAGGTGTGCCTCGCCGCACCGGACCGTCCACCCCACCGTCCGGTAGTGGTGCCGGCCGTAGTATCGCCGGTGATCGGCCACGATCTCCTCGGCCACGGTGACGGCGTCGGCCCACCGCCCCGCGGCGCGGTGGGCGGCGAACAACTCGGCCCGTTCGGCGCCGGCGTCCACGTCGGACCGGGCCCTTCGGTCGGGCAGCGAGGTGAACGCGGACGTCAGCGTCGCCTCGGCCGCGTCCCAGTTGCCGTCGTCGCTGGTCGCGGCCGTGTCGCCGACCTTACGGACGGAGATGTCGACCAACTGCGAGATGTCTCGGACCGCCCGCCCGTTCTGCTCCGTCATCGCACCCCGCTCCCGATCCGCCAGCGCGCGACGGCCACGGCCGTCGCCACGATCTCCCGGCGGGATCCGGTCGCGGCGACGGCGTCGAGATCCCGGACATCGGCCGGAGTCAGCGACGCCAGCGGCCGCCGCAGCGCGGTGCCGGGATGACGCAGATCGATGATACGAGTTACCGGCCGTGGCCGTTGTCCCCTCCACCCGGCGCCGGTGGTCAGCCGGCCGCTCCACAGCAGATAGCGGCCGTCGGCCGAGGTGGTCACCACGCGAAGCGGCCCCGGGCCGGGGATCCGGGCCGTGGCCGGTGCCGTCCGGAGGAACACGGAGTCGAGCAGCGTATGCCGCTCCCCGGCCGCCGCCCGGCCGCCGGCCAGCCGCCAGGAGGGCACCGCGAACAGGTCGGTGAGCGGGGCGGTGTCGGCGTCGGCCACCTGGATCAGGTGACCGCCGGCGATCTCCCACCGGGCCAGGCCGCCCGCCGCGCCGGCCGTGATCAGCTCGGAGTCGGAGACGAACGCCAGGTCGCCGACGTCGCCGAGGTATTCGGGATGCAGCTCGTAGGCCTCTTGAGTCGCCCGGACCGCGTCGGTCACCGTGATGCCGCGGCCGTCGGCGAACGCGATCCTCCGGCCGCCCGGTGCGACCGCGGCGGGGACACCGCCGGGCCCGAGTTCCGTTACCCCGTGGTCGCCGCAAAGCAGCAGGCCGGCCCGCTGTCCGAGCGCCACGACCACGCCGTCCCCGGTGGTCAGCAGCCGGGCCGTTCCGAGTTCGGGCCGCCGGGCGAGCACCTCGGCCCGCCCGTCCCGGTAGCGCACGAGGGCCGCCCCGTCCGGGTCGCCGCGGATCGCCACCAGATGACCGGGGCCGAGGGACGCCAGGGCGGTGTGCCGGGCTGATCCCCGGTACAGCGCGGTCTCGGCCGTGCCGGTCAGGTCGCGCTGCACCAGGCGTTCGTGGCCGGCCCCCGAGCGTACGGAAAAGACCGCGACCGGCTCCGGCCGGGCGAAAGAAACGTCCGACGGGTGCTCGACCGCGGCAATGTGGATCACCGCCTCGTCCGCGAAGCGGGCGATGGCGTCGCCGACGCGCCGGGGATCGGCCGCCGCGAGCCGGGCCGCGAGCCGCGCCGCCTCGTCGCCGTCGGGTCGCCAGCGGTCCAGGGGGATCAGGCGCGCGACGAGGACGGCGTCGTCCAGCGGGGCCGAGGTCGCCAGTTCCCAGACCGCGGCCCAGTTCCCGTGTCTCGCCTGACGTTCCGCGGCGGCCGCGATCTCGGTCGGATCGCCCCACTCGCGGGCGAGCGCGGAGCGCCCGTGCTGTTCGGCGTCGAGCGCCTTCTTCAGCGGCGTGGGCGCGCTGTCCCGATATTCGCCGGCCAGCCGGAGCGCCTGCGCCTTCAGCTCGTCCAGGCTGGCCCGCACCTCGTCCCGGCGGTCGGTGAACCGGGCGACGTCGTGCCACTGCTGCAGCGCCTCGACGTACCGCAGGCGGTTGAACCCCCGCACGTCCGTGAGTTCGCGGTAGAGCCCGGCGGCCCGGCGGGCCGCGTCGGCCGCCTCCTCGTTCTGGTGGAGGCTCTCGCTGATCCGGGACCTGGACAGCAGAGCCTCGGGCAGCAGGACGTCCGCTCGCGGACAGGAGCCGGAGGCCAGGTGCGTGAGGGCGCGGTCGGCCCGGGCCGCCGCGGCCAGCGGCTCGCCCGCCCCGCGAAGCGCCTCCGCGCACAGGATGTCGGTCGCCACCAGCATGGACATCCGGCCGGGCGCCGGGTCCGAGGCCAACGCCGTACGGTGATGGTCGCCCGACTCACGGATCACCGCCTTGGCCTCGTCGGTGCGCGCGCGCCGGACCAGGGCCAGGGCATAGGCCCCCAACGCGAAGGCGAGCAGCTCGCGCTCCGGTTCGCCCTGGTCGCAGCCGGTACGGTAGAGCGCCGCCGACTCCCGGAAGGCGAGCGCGGCCCGGTCGTGCTCGTGGGTGATCGCCTCGACGCTGCCGAGCTTGTCCAGGGCCGACGCCAGGTGCCGCCGCTGGGACGGATCGGCGGCGTAGCGCTGCCGGTAGCCGTCGACGCCCTCGCGGAGCGCCCGCAACGCCTCCGAGTGACGTCCCGCGCGGGCGGCGCCGATGCCCCGCGCCAGCTGGTGGAACGCGGCCGGATCGGGGTCGCCGCCCGGCACCTCGCGTTCCATGACCCACCGCTCGGTGAAGTCGGCCGCCGCGTCCGCGACCGTCTCGAGGTGACCGTGTTCGTAGACCTGCCAGCCCAGGCTCTCCAGCACGTCGGCGTCGAGCCGGTCGATCTCGACCAGGTTGGCGAGGGCCGCCCCGCCGCCGTCGATGACCAGGCCCGGATCGCGCCGGAGCAACGGGAACAGCAGCTCGTCGCCGACGTGCGGCCACCGCCGGGCGGCGGCGGTCAGGACGGCGAGCGCGCGGGGAGTGTGGGGCGGAGCGGCGCCGTCGACCCGGTCGAGCAGATCGCTCGCCGCGGTGACCGACCAGATGTCGGCCGGGTAGCCGCTGACCGGGGAGCCGGGCAGCGACAGCGCGACGAACTCCTCGGCCAGCAGGTCAGGCAGCATCGGCTGCAGCACGTTGCCGGCGTCGCCCACGCCGGCCGGGAAGCTGCGCAGGTGCTGGTCGACGAGGACGCCGGGTGGGCCGCGGAAGGGCAGGGAGGCCAGCAGCTGGGTCGCGCGGTCGCGGCGCATCGGTCCGGCCAGCGTCGCGCAGAACGCGAGGCGCCGCATCGTCCGGGCGTCGACCGCGCCCTCGTCGCGGGACAGCTCCTCCCAGTTCTCGTACTCCCGGTCCAGCAGGTACGTCGTGAGCCCGAGCAGGTCGCGTGGCGTCTCGTGGCCACGGTGGCGGGCGTCGACGGCGACCAGGGCGGACATCAGGATCGCGAGCGTGAGGCCGAACTCGGCCGGCGGCGTGATCTCGGCCTGGCCGGGCACGGACGGGTAGTGCCGCGCGAAACCGTCGCGGGCGGCGCGGAACAGGGCGGCGCTCTCCGGGCCGGGCGAGGGCAGCGGCGCCAGGTATTGGTCGGAGACGTCCACGTACTCGGCGAGCCGGTGCAGCTTGGCCCGCACCGGCGGCCAGGGCTCGACCGAGCGGGCCAGCAGCAGCACGCGTACGGGAACCTGCTGGCGCATGATGCGGTTCTGGAACAGCCAGGCCAGGTCGGCCACGGGCCAGCGGTCGGCGTAGTCGACGACGACCAGCAGACCGGGCCGGTCGCCGAGCCGCAGGTCCTGGCTGCCCTCGGCCGGCGGATAGGTGTCGGCGGCGTGCACCGCGTCGACCACCAGCCAGCCGGACTCGCCGAACTCGTCGGCCAGCCGGGCCGCCAGGCGTGACTTGCCCTGGCCGCCCGCGCCGTGCAGCCAGCGCACCGAGAACGCCGACGACGCGTTCATCCAGGACCGCAGCAGGTCCAGTTCGGTCTCGCGGCCGGTGAACTCGACCGTCCCGGCCCGGAAGTCCAGCATCCGGCTGGGCTGAGCGCGTAGCCACTCGGAATCACCCGCGGCCGGCCGGACGCGGCGGCGCAGAAGGTAGACGGGCGAGCCGTCGCCGAACACGTGAATGTCCGCGCCGACGGCACCGTACGCGAATCCGCTGACCGCCTCGACCCGTTGGTAGACCGGTTCGGGCAGCGACCGGTCCGTCATCCGCCCAGGGTAGCCCCGTGTCTCCAGCCGAGCCCGTGCCTCTCCACCTCCGACCTGGACGAGTACGGCAGGTGTTCGCGGAAATGGCGGCGGGCCTCACCAACCAGGAGATCGTCGACCGGCTCACCCTCTCGGAAACCACCGTCAAGACCCACGTCGCCCGGGTGCTCGCCAAGCTGGGTCTGCGGGACCGGGTGCAGGCGGTCATTTTCGCCTACGAGAACGGGCTCACCACCCCGAGCCATTGAACGGCGCGTCATGAGGGGCACAATTCAAGACCAGATTTCGGTACGCGAGACGGAGGGCGCCCGGGTGAGTGAGCGACGACCGTTCGGCGGCCTGGAGTCCGAGATCCTGGCGGTGCTCGACACGGCCGCCGGGGCGTTGAGCGTGGCCGAGGTGCGGGCCGGGCTGGGGGAGGGACTGGCCTACACGACGGTGGTGACCGTGCTCAGCCGGCTGGCCGGCAAGGGCTTGGTGGTTCGGCGGCGGGACGGCCGTGCTCACCGGTATTCGATCGTGCGCGATCCGGCCGAGGTGACCGCGTGGCGGATGCGCCGGCTGCTGGATTCCGACCGGAACCGCTCCGCCGCCCTGGCCCGGTTCGTCGGCGACCTGTCCGACGACGACGAGCAACTGCTGCTCGAGGTCCTGCGCGAGAACCGCCGGGGACGCGCGTGATCGTCGCCGCGGCGGTGTGGCTGGTGCTGTGCGCCGGCTTCGCGGTGACCGCGCCCCGGCTGGCGCCGGCCGCGCGGCCCGCGGCCGCGGTCCGGCTCACCGTCAGCGCGGCGCTGGCGCTGACCGCGGCGGGCGTGTTCGTGCTCGGTTCCGCCGCCGCGACCTGGGCGTTCCAGGACCCGGCGTTAGCCGCCCTGAGCAGGCTGAGCGCCGGCAAGCTGCACGCCGACAGCCCGATCCCGCCGGACGCGGCCATCCTCGCCGGAGGCCTGCTCGTCGCGGCGGCCGCCTCGCTCGTGGTCTGCGGGTGGCGCACCGTTGCGGGACACCGGGCGGTCCGGGCTGCCGTCGGCCGCCCGCACGGCGACGATGTGCTCGTGCTCGACGACGAACGGATCGAGGCGTTCGTCACACCGGGCCGGCGGGGCCGCGTCGTCGTCACGACCGCCCTGCTGGAGGCGCTCGATCCCGCCGAGCGCGAGGCCCTGCTCGTCCACGAGCGGGCCCACCGCCGGCATGCGCACGCCTGGTGGACTCTGGCTATCCGGCTGACCGTCGCGGTCAATCCGCTGCTGCGCGGCGTACGGCGGGCCGCGGAGCACGCCATGGAGCGATGGGCGGATGAGGACGCCGCCACTCAGACGGGTGACCGGCGGCTGGTCGCGCGTACGGTAGCCCGGGTTTCGCTTCTGAAAAAGCACGGCTCCTCCGCGTCGGCCGGGGTCCTGCTGGATGCCGGCGGCGGAGACGTTCCCGTCCGCGTCCGTGCCCTGCTGAAGCCGGAATCGCCGGGCGGCCGCCTGGCGGCGATCGCGCTGGTGGTGTTCCTGGCCGGGGCGGTGGTGGCCCTGGTGCTGATGCAGCGCACGACGGACGGCATCTTCGACGCGGCGCACGCCGGCTGAGGCAGGTCACAGAACTTCTACAAGAAATGTCGTTACTATCGGGCGCGCCTCTGACTGACGACCGAGATAGGGACGGCATGCACCCGACTTACGAACAAACCCGAGCCGTGGTCGACCGCGGGTTCGTGGCCAAGGTTCCCCAGATCACCGTGCTGTTCTGGGTGATCAAGGTGCTCACCACCGGCATGGGCGAGGCGGCCTCGGACTATCTCGGTTCGATCAGCCTCGTCGTGGCCGCCCTCATCGGCGTGCTCGGCTTCGCCGGGGCGATCTGGTGGCAGCTGCGCACGCCCGGCTATTCGGCGCCGATCTACTGGTCCGCCGTCGCCATGGTCGCGGTCTTCGGCACCATGGCCGCCGACATCGTCCATGTCGTGCTCGGCATCCCGTACGCCGTGTCGACGGCGGGCTATGCGATCGCGCTGGCGGTGGTGTTCTTCTGGTGGTACCGAACCGAGGGCACGCTGTCCATCCACAGCATCACCACCCCGCGCCGGGAACGGTTCTACTGGCTGACCGTGCTGCTCACCTTCGCCCTGGGCACCGCCGCGGGCGATCTGACCGCGACCGAGATGAAGCTGGGCTTCTTCGACTCCGCGGTGCTCTTCGCGGCGCTCATGGTGATCCCGTTGCTGGGCTTCGCGCTGCGGATCAATTCGGTCGTGACGTTCTGGACCGCCTACGTGCTCACCCGCCCGCTGGGCGCCTCGATCGCCGACTGGCTGGGCAAGCCGCACAGCGTCGGCCGTGGAGTGGGCTTCGGTGACGGCACGGTGACCTGGGTGGCCCTCCTGGTGATCGTCATCCTGGTGGCGTGGGTGACGGTGACGGCGTCTGATCAGCCGCACCGGGCTCGGTGAGCTCCGGCCGCTCGGGGCCGTGCGGGTGCCCGAGCTGACGCTGACGACGCGGCCGTGCCGGTCCACCGCCGCCTGCACCAGCGCCGCCTGCGACGAAGGATCCCTAACGTCGGTGGGGACCGCCAGCGCACCGCCCAGCTCGGCGCTCAGCGCGGTGAGCCGTTCGGCCCGCCGGGCGGCGAGGACCGGGAGCGCCCCGGCGTCATGCAGGACCCGGGCGGTGGTCTCTCCGATGCCGGAGGCCGCCTCGTCGGGCGTGTTCGGCACGAGGTTGAACACGACGTCGTACTTCTTGCCGGCGGCGGCCGTGGTGACCGGGGTGGCGGTGTAGTCGATGATCTCGTCGGCGCCGCGGGCCTTCACCTTGGCGGCGCTGCGCGGGCCGGCGGTCGCGGTGATGTGCGCGCCGGTGCGGTGGGCGAGCTGGACGGCGTAGGTGCCGACGTTGCCGCCCGCGCCGTTGATCAGGATCGTCTGACCGGCGGTCAGCCCGGCGTGGTCGAACAGGGCCTGCCAGGCGGTCAGGCCGCCACCTCTTCCCCACCGTCAAATGGCTCGGGCTCCCGCCGGCTGTCCTCGGCATCACTCAAGCCGTCGCCCACGGTCTTCTGGCGCCCAGCCTCACCGGGCGTAAGTACTACCGCCCCGGCCTGCTGACCGCGGCCCTGCTGCACCTGCCGATCGGCCTGACCTACATCGGCGCGTTGCGGGCGCGGGGGCCCATCCGGCGCAGCGACTGGCTCAAGAGCCTCGGCGTCCTGGCGGCCTGGGCGGCCATCGGCGTGGCCGCCCCGAACGTCCTCGGCGCCGACAAGAACAGCACCAACGCCTTCACCCCGGCGCAGATGGGACCGTTCCGCGCGGCGCACCAGGATCCGCCCGCGGACCAGGGCGTCGTACGCTCGACGAGCGCCTAGCTGACGAGGACCGGGATCCGGTCGGTGTCCGAGCGTGGCTGCTACCGGGACAGGTGAACTGAATGAAGAGCTGGGTACGGGTCGTCGGCGGGGCGCTGCTGCTGCTGATCGGGGTGGTCTGGATCCTGCAGGGTTCCGGCGCCACCGGCGGCAGCGGCGGCATGAACGGAAAGTCCCAGTGGTTGGTGATCGGGCTGGTGGTGGCCGTCGTGGGCCTGGTGCTCCTGGTCGGCGGCTTCCGGCGGCGGCGTACGGGCACGCGGCGTTGAGCGAGCCGGACGACCGGGCCGGACGACCGGTCGGGCGCCGGATCGTCCTGGGTGTGGCCGCGCTCGGTGCGCTCGGAGTGGCCGTGGGCTCACGGGCGCAGAAGCTGACCGACGGCGTGCTGGCCGGCATCAGCAGCCGGGACCCGACGGGCCTGACCGGGTTGTTGCCGGGCGGCGGCGGTTTCCGCTTCTACTCCGTCGCCGAGAGCATCCCGCACCGCTCGGCCGCCGGCTACCGGCTGACCGTGGACGGGCTCGTCGACCACCCGGGCACGTACACGCTGGCGCAGCTGCGGGCGATGCCGCGTACGCGCCTGGTCCGCGACGTCCAATGCGTCACCGGGTGGCGGGTCGCCAAGACCGCCTTCGCCGGGGTGCGTCTTTCCGATCTGCTGGCCACGGCCGGTGTCCGGCCGGGCGCGACGGCGCTGCGATTCACCTGCTTCGACGGTGTCTACAGTGAGAGCCTCACCCTGGAGCAGGCCGGACGCCCGGACATGCTGGTCGCCTACGAGATGCAGGACGAGCCGGTCACCGCCGCCCACGGCGGCCCGGTGCGGCTGTACGCGGCGTCGATGTACTTCTACAAGTCGGCCAAGTGGCTCTCGGGGATCACCGTCACCGACAAGGTGACTCCCGGCTATTGGGAGAAGCGCGGCTACGACGTCGACGGCTGGGTCGGCCGATCGAACGGACGTGAAGATCATCCGACGTCCTGACTCCGCTCCGCCCGCCGTCGAGGCCCTGATCCGGCGCTTCACCGTCGCCGAGCGGTGGATCCACCGGGGCACGGCGGCGCTGCTCGGCATCACGATGATCACCGCCGCCTTCCTGTACATTCCTCTGCTGGCCGAGCTGTCGGGCCGGCGTGACCTGCTGGTCACCGTGCACAAGTGGGCCGGCATCACGTCCCTGATTCCGCTGGCGGCCGGCCTGTTCTCGCGCGCCTTCCGGATGGACCTGGCCCGGCTGAACCGTTTCGGCCCGTACGACCGGGGCTGGCTGCGGGGCACCCTGCGCCGCCGCGACCACCCGTCGGGCAAGTTCAACGCGGGCCAGAAGATGTTCGCCGCCCTCACCGGCGGAGCGATCCTGGTCATGACGGGTACCGGCCTGATCATGTGGTTCCCGAGACTCACACCGCTGGTAACCCGTACCGGGGCGACCTTCGTCCACGACTGGGGTGCGCTGCTGTTCGGCGTTGCGGTCATCGGGCACATCTGGATGGCCTCCAACGACCCGGAGGCACGGCGAGGACTCCGCACCGGCTTCGTCTCCCGTGCGTGGGCGAAACGCCATCACGCGCTGTGGGAGCGGCCCGACGAATGACCAGCCGCTGCTGGCGGTTCCTCAGCCACGAATGTGGACGGTCAGAGCGGCATCGGGTCGACGTCACAGTTGGCCCGCTGACCCGCCAGAGCGGCCACGATCGCCGGGTGCTCGCGGCCCAGCACCCGGCGGTAGGCGTCGATCACAGCCTCGAAGCGCTGCCGCCCCTCGGCGGAGCGGCCGACCGCGCTCAGGTCGAAGGCGTAGTTCAGCGAACAGGCCAGCGTCGAAGGGTGCTCGGGGCCCAGCATCCGCTCGGACCGTTCCAGCGTGTCG
Organism: Actinoplanes sp. NPDC051411; assembly: GCF_040682075.1. NCBI lineage: Bacteria > Bacillati > Actinomycetota > Actinomycetes > Micromonosporales > Micromonosporaceae > Actinoplanes > Actinoplanes sp. NPDC051411. The sequence continues at coordinate 11,251 of NZ_JBFBAD010000132.1, forward strand.
GCGTCGACGCGGTAGGGGCCTGCGTAAGGCCTCCCGGGCGCGCCGCAGCGTCGCAAGCCTGTTTCTGAGCCTTCGGCGCGGCGTTGACGCCTTCTGATCTCGTCGCCTAGGGTGCCATGAAACGTTACAACCGATCTCTCGCAAGCTCGCCGCGACTCCCGACCGGCGTGGACCCGTCCGGCCGCCGGGCGGAAAGGCAGGACGCGATGACCATGACGCAGAATTCCTCCGAGTCCGTCCCGGCACCCGGGCGGCGTACCCGGGTCGGGGTGATCGCCGGGGGCCTGGGTGCCTACTGGCCACAGTTTCCTGGTCTGCTGCCCCAGTTGCGGCGTTCCGCCGACCGGGTCGCGCAGCGGATGCGTGACCTGGACTGTGAGGTCGTCGACGTCGGGTTCATCTCCGACGCCGAGGAGGGTGCCGCCGCGGCCGATAAGCTCCGGGTGGCCGGGTGCGACCTGATCGTCGCGTTTCTCACCACGTACATGACCGCCACCATGCTCGTGCCGGTGGCCCAGCGCAGCGGAGCTCCGGTGCTGCTGCTCAACCTTCAGCCGACCGAGGTCATGGACCACGCCACCTTCGACACCGGGCAGTGGCTGGCCTACTGCGGCGCCTGCCCGCTGCCCGAGACGGTCAACGCGTTCCGCCGCTGCGGCATCGAGACCCGCAGCATCTCGGGTTACCTGGAGGAACCGGCCGCCTGGGCCAAGATCGAACGCTGGGTGAAGGCGGCCGGGGTGGCCGGCGCGCTGCGGCACGGCCGCCACGGCCTGCTCGGGCACCTTTACCCGGGCATGCTCGACGTCGCTACCGACCTCACCTCGGTGCCGGCCCAGCTCGGCGGCCACATCGAGGTGCTCGAGATCGACGACGTACGGGTGCGGGCCGAGCAGGTCAAGGAGGCCGAGATCGACGCCCGGGTGGCGCTGGCCCGGGAGGTCTTCACCCTCGACCCCTCGGTCGCCGAGGAGGATCTGCGCTGGGGCGCCCAGGTTTCGGTCGCGCTGGACCGGCTGGTCGACGACTTCTCGCTCGATTCCCTCGCCTATTACCACCGCGGGCTGGGCGGCGAGATGCACGAGCGGGTCGCGGCCGGCTTCATCCTCGGCGCGTCGCTGCTCACCGCACGCGGTGTGCCGGCCGTCGGCGAATACGAGCTGCGCACCTCGCTGGCCATGCTGGTGCTCGACCGGCTGGGCGCCGGCGGCTCGTTCACCGAGTTCCAGGCGCTCGACTTCCGGGCCGGGGTGGTCGAGATGGGCCACGACGGCCCGGCCCACCTGGGGATCAGCCAGGGCCGCCCGACCCTGCGCGGCCTCGGCGTCTACCACGGCAAGCGCGGCTACGGCGTCTCGGTCGAGCTCGACGTGCGGCACGGGCCGGTCACCCTGCTCGGCCTCGGGCAGGAACGTGACGGCCGGTTCCGGTTCGTCGTGGCTGAAGGGGAGGTCGTGGACGGCCCGCACCTGGCGATCGGCAACACCACCTCCCGGGTCGACTTCGGCTGCCACCCCGGCGAGTGGACCGACGCCTGGAGCGTCTCCGGGGTCGGACACCACTGGGCGCTCGGCACCGGCCACCGGGCGGCCGAACTGAAAGCGGTCGCCGACCTGATCGGCCTGCCGACGGTGCTCGTGGACCCGCGCCGTGACCGGTGAACGGTCCGAATCCTGACCTGACCAGCTCAGCCTTCGTGATCAAGCGGCGAGCCGCAGGCCTGCCGGACGCCGCGGTCACGTGGACGAGGTGGCTTCCGAATTTACCTCCGGAGCGTCGGAGATCGCGGCTAGGGTGCGGTGAACGCCGCGGGGAATTCGGCTCTTCGCCGACAGGCCGCTGACGGCGACCCGTTGTCACCCGCTGCTGCCAGGCCCCACGGACGGGAATCTGGGGCGCCGCGCCGCGCCGCGCGGGGCGCCGGCGTCGCGATCGGGCGGTCGGCGTACGCGGTCACGGCCGGGTACCGCAACATCGACACCGCGCAGGCGTACGGCACGGTGGGCGAGCCACGCGCGTACGAAAGTGTCTCAGGCGTGGTGTCCTCGTTCAGCGGTCGATGATCGGCAGGATCACGCGGGACGGATGATCCGGTCCGTGATGGATGCGGTTGACCGCGACGACCAGGTCCTCTTCGGACTCCTGGCCGATCGGGCCGCCGGTGTTGGTGTTGGCGTCGAAGCGGGGGAAGCTGCTGCTGGCGATCTCGAGCCGGATCCGGTGCCCGGCCAGGAAGACGTTCGAGGTGCCCCACAGCTCGAACCGCAGCTCGTAGATGTGGCCCGGGACGAGTGGCGAAGGGTGGGCGGTCGAGTCGCGGTAGCGGGCCCGCAGGGCGCCCTCGGTGACGAACATGGCGCGTCCGTCGGGGTGGACGTCGATGAGCTTGGCGATGAAGTCGGTGTCGGCGGCCGACGACTCGGCGTGCAGGACGAGCTCGATCGGGCCGGTCACCTCGACCGGGTGGTCGAGGACGCCGGTGGTGTAGCTGAGAACGTCGTCCCGCTGCTCGTTGGCCGACTGGTCGGCCGGGCTGGCCGCCAGCGACGGGTCGCCGACGTTGGGCAGTCCGGCGTAGAGGTGGCCGCCGAGCGTGGGGACGCGGTGGCGTGGGTCGTAGTGGTAGGTGTCGGCCGCCGTGTCGGAAGGCGGCTCGGTCGCCAGGCCGCCGGACGCGTGCAGGTGGTAGGCGGTGTACTGGGTGTCCGGGAGCGGCCAGTCGTCCTCGTCGCGCCACATGTTGGTGCCCATGACGAAGATGCGTACGGGTTTGGTGTCGTCGAGTGCGTCGGTGTTGCCGTTGATCCAGCGGTCGTAGAACTTCAGGGATGAGGTACCAGCCGTATCGGTGGGTTTCACCGAAACCTGTGTCCGGAGCCCAGACCCACCATGCACCTGATGAACGGCCACAGCCGGCCGAAGGCGGCGTACCGGCCGGGCGATTGGCATACGTCCGTGACGGACGTATGCTCGCGGCATGACGAGTGACCGGGCATCGGTACCGCTCACCCCGGCCGTGTTTCACATCCTGTTCGCACTGGCCACCGGAGACAGACATGGGTACGAGATCGCCAAGCAGGTCGCCGAGGACAGTCAGGGGCGGGTGACCATGGGCACGGGGACGCTGTACGGCTCGATCAAGCGCATGCTCGCCGACAACTTGATCGAGGAGGCCGAGAGGCGGTCGGTGCCGGGGCTGGACGACGAGCGCCGGCGCTACTACCGGCTGACCGCCCACGGGCGGGACGCTCTGGCCGCCGAGGTGCAGCGCTATGCCCGCGTGGTCGAGGTGGCCCGGAAACGCGATCTGGTGGCACCGGCATGAGGTGCGGCGACCGCAGGCGCAGGGCGCAGCGGGTCTACGGCCGGCTGATGTTGCTGTATCCGGCCGCGCATCGGCAGATGTTCGGTGAGCAGATGCTCCAGACGTTCGGTGATCACTACCGCGACGTGGTCGAGGATCGTGGTGGCAGCCGGCTGCGGTTCTGGCTCTCGGCGTTCGCCGACCTCGCCGCCAGCGTGATCAGGGAATACGCCGTCGGTGCCGCGGCGAGGTTCCGGCTGCGGCGCCGCGCCCGTCCGAGCGCCCGCCCGGCCGGTGTGCCGAAGCGGCAGATGCGTGTGGCGCGGCGGTTGCGCTATCGGACGGGTGCTCGCCGGAAACGCGAACTGGCCTATCGAGGCCGGGTCGCCGTCCTGATCCCGCTGCTGGGGCTGGTCGGGCTGGCGCTGGTGACCGGCGCGGTGAACAACCGCCTCGGCGCCGGTGCGCTCGTGGCCGGTCTGGCGGTCGCGGTGGGGCTGGCCCACGGTTTGCGACTGGCCCGGCCGGTGCTGACGGGGCCGCGGGGCGACGGACCTACGCCGCCCGGTGGGGCCGCCGTGCGCGAGCCGCGTCGTCCGCTGCCGATGTCTCCGAGCGGCTGCGGCGCCCGGCCGAGCCGGGACCCGGATGAGTCCGGGCATGCCATCGCCATGATCTGATGAGTGCGGAGAGCATGGTCGTAAGGGAACCGAGGGCGGGCGCCCTTATCGCCGAGAGCAGGCCGCAGGCGGTTGCGGCGTTGCGGGTGACGTTGCCTACGAGGGCTGCCCGGCCTCAACCGTTTCGCCACTCGTCGGAGGTCAGGTGTGAGCCGGCCTGGGGTCCCATCAGCAGCATGCCGCCGTCGACCACGTACGACGCACCGGTGATGTAGGCCGCGGCCGGTCCGGCGAGCATCGCGACCACCGCGGCCACCTCGTTGGCGTCGCCCGGGCGCCCCGCCGGAATCCCCGGCCGGTCCACGGTGTGCGGGTCGACGTCCTCGTTCCCGGTCATCTCGGTGGCGATCTCGCCCGGAGCGACCGCGTTCACCGTGATCCCGGCCCCGGCCAGCTCCTGCGCCATCACCTTGGTGAGCAGCCCGAGACCGCCCTTCGCCGCGCAGTACGCGCCGGAACCGACCCGCGGGGCATGCTCGTGCACGCTGGTGATGTTGATGATCCGGCCACCCCGGCCGGTGGCCAGCATCCGGCGGGCAGCGCGCTGGGCACACAGGAACGGACCGTCCAGGTCAACCGAGAGCACCTCGCGCCACTGGGTGTAGCCGGTCTCGACGACCGCCGTCGATGTGCCGGTGCCCGCGCAGTTGACCAGCACGCCGAGTCCGCCCAGTGCGTCGGCCAACTCGTCGACGATCTCGGCGGCTTCCGGCAGGCCGGTCAGGTCGAGCGCGCGTACCTCGCATCGCCGCCCCGCCACGCGTACCTTTTCGGCCGTGCTTTCCGCGCCGGCCTTGTCCGACCGGTAGGTCACTCCGACATCGAACCCGGCCTCGGCGAGCGCGACCGCGATCGCCTCGCCGATTCCCGAGTCCGAGCCGGTGACCACGGCGACCTGGTCGTAGTCGGGGTATCGCTGGGTCATCCTCATTCTCCTGTCGTCTCGTCGTCTCGTCGTCATCGGAGCGGCGGATGCCCGCGCAGCCGCCCCAGGGGGGAGCCGCCCCGGCCGCTAACATCGGGTCAAGGGCGTCGTTCGGCGGAGCCGCGGCCCAAGGCGGCCCAGATTTCGGTGACCGTGTGGAAGACGACATCGTCCGGCAGCGCCCGCAGGTCGGCCAGGATGTCGTCGGGGGCCTCGAGGGCCTCCGCGCTTCGTCGCAGAGCGTCGCGGTCACCCGGCAACGCCGACCGCCCGATGTAGCGCCCGAAGCGGCTCAGGTCGTTCGCCGCCTCCGCCTCGACGGTCCGCGTCACCTCGGGCTGATCCTCCCCCGACGGCTCGGCCATCTTCCACTCCTCGGCTCGGCCCCCGGCGACGCCCTGCACGGTGCCCAGGACTTCCTGCTTCATCTCTTGGTCGACGCGAGCGCTGTGTTTGCTGCTACCTCGTTCCATGACCGGGTGCGTTCCCCGCTGTCGCGCCGACAAACAGGGAGTCTTCGGCCGGCTGCGGTGGTGCTTGCGTCTACGTCCCCGCAGGACGGCGCCGATGCCTTGCTCGACCGGGGCCTCGCCGGGTTGATTCGATGGTGTTTGATGTCCGGGACAGTTATCCCCTTGAACCGGGAGAAACTCGTGAAACGTTCACGCTGGTCCGTGGTGGGGGCGGCCGTCCTACTCACCGTCACGTCGGTTGTCGCGACCGCGCCGGTGCCCGGGCGGCCCCGGCCGGCGACAGCGGATTCGACGTCTATGTGGGCACGCTGAGCGGTGCACAGTGGAAACTGCTCGCCACGGGCGGCGTGGACGTCGACGAGATCACCCATCGGCCGGTCGCGGGTGGAAAGACCGCGGTCGAGGTGATCCTCGACCGGCCGCAGGCGGCACGGCTCACGACAGCCGGCGTACCGCTGCGGGTCAAACCTCTCACCGCGCGGATGCGGACGCTGGAAGCGCAGGCACCGAAGGTGTTCCGGCCCTACAGCGGGCCGGGCGGCATCCGGGAGGAGCTGGCCACCACCGCGGCCCGGTTCCCGAAGCTGGCGAAGCTGGAGACGATCGGGCACACCGTCAGCGGCCAGCCGATCGAGGTGGTCAAGGTAACCGTCGACGCCAATTCCGTGCCGGACGGCCGGCGGCCGTCGGTGCTGTACCTGGGCGCCCAGCATGCCCGGGAGTGGATCACGCCGGAGATGACCCGCCGTCTCATGCACCATGTGCTGGACGGCTACGGCACCGACCCGACGATCACCAAGCTGCTCGCCGGCACCGAACTGTGGTTCATGCCGGTCGCCAATCCGGACGGCTACGACATCACGTTCACCGGCGGCGACTTCCGTTACGTACGCAAGAATCTGCGTGACAACGACGGCGACGGCAAGTTCGGGCCCCAGGACGGGGTCGACCTGAACCGCAATTTCGCCGACAAGTGGGGCTACGACAACGAGGGTTCGTCGACCGATCCGACCGACGACACCTACCGCGGCCCCGCGCCCGACTCCGAACCGGAGACGCAGGCGATGGACGCGTTGTTCCGGCGGGTCGGATTCCGGTTCCTGGTGAACTACCACTCCGCGGCCCAGGTGCTGCTGTGGGGCAGTGGCTGGCAGGTCTCGACCGTCAACCCGGACGACCAGATCTCGATGGCGATGGCCGGCGACCACGCGACTCCGGCGGTACCCGGTTACGACCCGGAACAGACGGCGCAGATGTACACCAGCAACGGCGACACGAACACGCACGCTCAGGACCGGTACGGCACGATCGGTTTCGCCCCGGAGATGTCGACCTGCGAGACCGCCGCCGAATCCGACCCGGACGACCAGTGGAATCCGGAGGACTGCCGCACGGAGTTCGACTTCCCGGACGACGAGAAACTGATTCAGGCCGAGTACGTCAAGAATCTGCCGTTCGCCATGTCGGTCGCCCGGTCGGCGAAAGATCCGGCCAACCCGGTGTCGGTGGTGGGCCGCGGCACCGAAGACTTCGTCCCGCACGCCTTCGCCGATTCCTTCGGCTCCAGCCAGCAGGTGTCGGTCATCGCCCGCCGGTCACTGCGCGCGGTCCGGATGCATTACACGATCAACGGCGGCCCCGAGCGTACGGTCGCGGTCCGCGAATGGCGGGGCGGCAAGCGGTACGGCGGCGCCGCGGACAAATACTTCACCGAGCTGCGCGGGACCGTCCCGCGGCAGAAGGCGAAGGACAAGGTGACCGTTTGGTTCACCGCACGCGGTCGTCCGGCGAGCCGACCGTTCAGCTACACGGTCGCCGACCGGATCGGCGGGGACGTTCTGGTCCTGGCCACCGAGGACGTCACCGGCATCGACCCGCCGAACACCGATGGGGCCACCTCGGCCCGGTACGCCGGCGTGCACGTCGATGCGTTGCGCCACGCGGGCTACACCGCCGACGTCTACGACATGGACCTGCACGGCCGGCGGGCACCGGACGCGCTGGGTGTGCTCTCGCACTACCGCGCCGTGGTGTGGGAGACCGGCGACGACATCGTCCCGCGCGACCCGGGCCAGCCCGACTATGCCACCACCCGTGCCACGGCGCAGACCGAGACGGCCGTCCGCGACTACCTGAACGAAGGCGGCAAGCTGCTCTACGCCGGGCAGTACGCGGCCTACGCCGAGAGCGGCAACATGCTCTACCGGCCGGACGGACCGGGCGAATGCCAGAGCTGGGAAGACGTGACCTGCCAGCCGTTGAGCGACGACTTCCGGCAATACTGGCTCGGAGCGGGAACCTATGTGGACAACGGCGGCACCCAGGCCGTGGCCGGCCGGTCCGACGAGATGGCCGGATTCACGGCGTCCACCGGCAGCCAGCAGCACACCGCCTCGTTCCTCAGCACCTCCAGCCAGCTTCCACCGGCTGAGTTCCCGCAGTTCACCAGCAGCGTCCCGCTGACGTGGCACCGCGACAGCCCCGGGCCCTACGATCCGGCGAGCGGCGACTGGTACCTGTTCAGCGGGCAGGGCGCCGCCTCCTACAAGCGGTTGACCAGGACGGTGGATCTCACGGCGGCGAAGGACGCCCATCTGCGGTTCAAGTTCTCCCGTGGCTCCGACGGCGACGGCTTCCTGTTCGTGGAGGCCCACGAGGTCGGCACCGACAACTGGACGACGCTTCCCGACACCGGCGGGCTCACCACGACCGACACCGGCTTCGCCTGCCCGTCCTTCGGTTTCGATCCGCATCCGTTCCTGGCGCACTACTGGGGCGCCGATTGTGGGCCGCAGGGCACCACCGGCACCTGGAACGCGGTGAGCGGCATGAGTGACGGCTGGAAGGGTTTCGACGCCGACCTTTCCGCGTACGCCGGCAAGCGGGTCGAAATCTCGATTTCGGATGCCTCCGACAGATTCGTCACGGGTTTCGGTGTGTTTCTGGACGACGTGCAGATCGACGTCGACGGGACGACGGCAACGCGGACCTCGTTCGAAGCCGACCTCGGCGGCTGGGCCGTCGCCGGCCCACCGCCGGGTTCCGCCGCCAACCGGACGGACTGGACCCGAAGCCGGGAGGCGTACGACTTCGGCGCGGCGACCGCGACGGCCGGCACCCTCTACCTCGGCTTCGGCCTGGAGAAGCTGTCCGCGTCCGACCGCAACGACCTGACGGCCCGGGCCCTCAGATATCTACTGCGGCACTGACCGGAGCGGCACGCCCGGCGGCGCCGACCGCGGGGGCGGCCGGGATCTTCGTCGTCTCGTCCTGCTCGCTGCGCGCGTACCGGTGCTACTGGTAGCCGCGTTTGAGCAGGAACTTGGCGCCGGCGGCGAAATCGTCGGGGGTGAGCACTTCGAAGGCGAACGCGTCGGCGAGCCGGTTCGTGATGTTGAAGGCGGCTGCCACGGCGAGCGCGTCCTCGATCTGGTGGCGGGAGACGCCGGCCGCGAGGACGTCGCGGATGTCGTCGGCGGTGACGGTGCTGTCGCGGGTGAGCTTGGTGAGCAGGCGCAGCGTGGCGCGTAGGCCGTCCTCGATCGGGGCCGTGTCCGGATCGGTGAGAACGGCCTGGACGCGGGCGGGGTCGGCGTAGGCCTGTTCCGCGGTTGCGGTGTGTGCCCCGATGCAGAAGGCGTTCCCGTTGGCCTGTGAGACGACGGCGGCCATAAGCTCGCGGTCGCCGACCGACCAGGTCGACGGGCCGCGCAGGGCCAGGTGGGTGAAGCGTTTGGCCGGATTGCCGTAGAAGTCGGGGCGGTAGAAGACGAGCTTGGCGGCGTCGGGCAGCGATCTCCCGGAGAACAGCCTGATGGTGGCGAACAGCAGCTTGGTGACCGGTTTGTAGCCGTGGTTGAGGACCTCGGGGCGCATCAGCCGGCCGTCGCTTCGTCGAGAGCGGCCAGCGCGGACTCGTACATGCGGGTGGACTGGCCGACGGCGGCGGCGATGACGACCTCGAACAGGTGATCTTCGCTCGAACCGGCGGCGCGGGCCCGGTCGAAGTCGGCGTCGGTGATCCGGGACGGGGCGGTGGCGACCTTCTCGAGCAGGGGCCGCAGGGCCGGGTCCGTCTCGGTGTTCTCGAAGGCCCGGGTCCGTTGTTCCGCCGTTGCCGTGCCCCGGCCGCCGAGGACCGCGTCCACCAGGGCGCGATACGCGGCGCGCTTGTCGGCTGGTAGGTCCATCAGTGGTCCTCACCGAGCAGCGCGGCGTACCGGTCGAGGTAGAGCGGCCAGCCCTGGTTGAGTGTGGAGTCGCTCGGCCAGGGATCGCCCAGAGCTTCCCACGCTTTGTAAGTCGGCACGAACGAAAGCTAAGACTTGCGGATGCGTCGAGTCAAGACCAAGACGCCGCCTCGACTTCGCCGAGGCGAGTGCCGGTGCCGCTTCGGTGCCCGGCCGGCTATGCGCCGTGTGAGCGCCTACGGACCCCGCAGGACTATGGTCGCTATGTCGCGTTCCCGAGCATCCGGCCCGTTCTCGCCGGCGCGATCCCGCAGCGCGCCGAAAGGAAACCCCGCATGCACCCGCGATTCGCCGAACTGGCTTGGGCCTCCACCCGCATCGGCGAGGTCAGCCTGCGCCGGCGCCTGGAGCCCACCACCAAAACCGAGGTTTACGAGGTCAAACTCGGCGACGAGTACCTGATGTCCAGCCTGTTCACGGTCGCGGAGGAGGAACTGGCCCGGCTCACCCTGGCCGCCCTGCCGAACGCACCGCTGGACGTCGTCGTCGGCGGTCTCGGCCTCGGCTACACCGCCCGCACCGCCCTGGCCGACGACCGGGTCCAGTCCCTGGTCGTGGTCGAAGCGCTGGCACCGGTGATCGACTGGCATCGCCGTGAACTGCTCCCGCAGGCCCGCACCCTCACCACCGACCCCCGCACCACCGTGCTGGAAGGCGACTTCTTCGCGCTGCTGCGCGACGGCGCCGGTTTCGACCCGGCCGTCCCGGACCGCCGCTTCGACGCCATCCTGGTCGATATCGACCACTCGCCGGTCAACGTCCTGGACCCGACTCACGCCGACCTCTACACCCCCACCGGGCTACAGCGACTCGGCAGCCGCCTGCACCCGGGCGGGGTGTTCGGGCTGTGGTCCGACGACGGGCCCGACGAGGCATTCCTGGCCGCCCTGCGGCAGAGCTTCGCCACGGCAACCGCCCAGGTGGTGACCTTCGCCAACCCGCTGACCGGGGGCAACTCCGCCAACACCGTCTACGTCGCCACCACCGGCCGACCCTGAATCAGGCCGATGGCCGGGGTCGTCGGAACGCGCGGCTCGGGAGCGGTAAGAAAGGTCGGCGACGCGCCGCGAACGTGGTGTGAACCCGAATCGTGGCGGCGAAGCTGAGGATGCTCATAGGGTGACCGAGCCGGCGGTGAATCCGCTTTCAGCGTGCCAGGTGGCCTTCAGCACCTTGGATATGGCCGGCACGATGGCGTGGTATCGGGACGTGTTCGGCTTCGTCGACTCCGGCAGCAATCCGGGCCAGGGTGGCGAGGACGTGGCGGCCATGCAGGGACTGCCTGAGGCCCGGCTGGACATGGCGTGGCTCGTCGACGCACAGGACTTCTTCCAGCTCGAATTCTTCCAGTACACGGCCCCGGCTCCTCGGCCCAGGCCGGCGGCGTCCAGCTGGTCGGACATCGGATACGTCGCCGTCGGTATCCACGTCGGGGACTTCGACGAGACACTGACGCGACTGCGGCGGCTCGGCGCTGAACCGGTGACGGCGACTGCCGGGTCTGCACCTGGCCGGCGCGTCCTGGTCCAGGATCCCGAGGGCGTGCTGATCGAGGTGATGGAGGACGACGTTCGGCGCCGCGGCGGTGGCCTACCGCGGGTGTCTCGGCCGTCGGTCGCGGTCATGACTCGATTCGTGCGGGTCGTGGTGCCGGATGTGGCCGACGCCGTCGACTATTTCGGCGCCTCACTGGGTCTGCCGTCGGCCGACCCCGCGGTGAGCGGGCCGGCCCACGCGACGGTGTGGGAGCACGACGACTCGGTGGAGTCGGCGGCGTTCTGGGCCGGCGACTTCCTGATCGAGGTCGTGCATTACACCGATGGCCGATCCCGGCCCCGCCCCGACGACTACCGCCTGAGCGACCAGGGGCTGATGAACGTCGCGCTCGGCTCTCGATCGGTGGACGACTACCGCCACGTCGTGGCCGGTCTCGGGCCTGCCGTGCGTTCCTATCAGGAAACCCACCTGGGTCCCGCGGTCGTCAGATACGTTGCCGACCGGCATGATCTGAGTGTCGAAGTGCTGGCCATTCCCGACCCCGAGATCGAGCGTGCGGCCGGCTTCGCGCCGTCGGCTCTTCCCGGCTGAAGCGCGTCGGTCCTCGTCCAGGCGCGAGTCGGGCAGCCGGGCACTACAATCGCGCCACTGCATCGGCGGCATCCTGGGAGGCGTTACGACTATGGAGGACGCACCGCCCCGATCGGCGGGGTTCGATCCGACGGAGCCGAGCGCGGCCCGGATCTACGATTACCTGCTCGGCGGCAAAGACAACTACGCCGTCGATCGGGAGGCCGCCGACCGGCTCCTCGCTGTGGTGCCGGACCAGCGCCTGCTCGCCCGCACCAACCGCGCGTTCGTGCTGCGCGGGGTGCGCCTGTCTACCGAGCAGGGGATCCGACAGGTCCTCGACCTCGGTACCGGGCTGCCCACCTCGCCGAGCGTTCACGAGGTGGTCCATGCCGTGGATCCTTCCGCCCGCATCGTCTACGTCGACAGCGATCCACTGGTGAAGGCGCACAACGATGCGCTGCTGGCCGCGCCCGACGAGGTGACCTCCATCGAAGGTGACATCCGCCGGCCGGAGGAGATCGTCGACCGCCTTCGGCGCGACCGGCTGATCGACTTCGCCGAGCCGGTCACCGTGGTGCTCGCCGCCGTGCTGCACCTTGTCCCGGACGCACTGGATCCGGCCGGCATCGTGGCTCGCTTCGCCGGGCCGCTGGCGCCGGGCAGTCATCTTGTGCTGTCTCAGTTCGCGGCGCACAGCGACCCGGCCGCGATCGCCGCTCTCCGCTCGATCGCCGACGGAACGGCGGTGGAGACCTACTTCCGGACCCGCGAGGAGATCGAGCGGCTCTTCGCCGGATTCGATCTGTTGCCGCCCGGCGTGGTCGACGTCGGCCAGTGGCGTCCGGATGCCGATGCCCCCTCGACCCACCTGAAGATCAGCGGCGGTGTCGGCCGCAAACCCGCGTAAGAACGGCTGCGCTCGCGCGGGGCCGGGGCACCGGCGGGCCGGTCAGGCTGAGCAGAGCCAGGCCGCGGTGTCCGGGGGGAGGAGGCCGGCGGTCAAGGGGCCGCTGGTGAGCAGGACCTGGGCGGCCGGGGGCAAGGGAACGGGCTCGCCGGAAAGATTGGCCAGGAAGGTGAAGCGTCCGGGCCGGGTGAAGGACAGCACTTCCGGGTCGGTGGGCAGCCACTCCAGCGACGCGGAAACCGGCGTGAGGTGCTCGCGGCGCAGCTGAATGGCCGTGCGATAGAGCTCCAGCATCGAGTCGGGGTCGCCGGTCTGAACCTCGGCGGTGCGGGTGTTCCAGCCGGCGGGCTGGGGCAGCCACGGCCGCTCGGTGGCGTCGTCGGGGCTGAAGCCGAACGGGGCGGAGCCGCCCGACCACGGCAGCGGGACGCGACAGCCGTCGCGGCCGATGTCCGCGCCGTGGGTCCGGTGAAAGATGGGGTCCTGGCGGAGGTGGCCGGGGATGTCCTCGACTTCCTCCAGTCCGAGTTCTTCGCCCTGGTAAAGGTAGACCGAGCCGGGCAACGCCAGGTCGAGCAGCAGTGCGGCGCGAGCCCGGCGGAGGCCGAGGGCCACGTCGACCGGGGTGCCGTGCTGGCGCAGGCGGTGACCGTAGGAGCTGTCGGCGCGGCCGTAGCGGGTGACATGCCGGGTGACGTCGTGGTTGGACAGCACCCAGGTCGCGGGGGCGCCGACCGGGGCGTGCGCGTCCAGGGTGGCGTCGATGACATGCCGCAGTGCCTTGGGATCCCACGTGCAGTTCAGGTATTCGAAGTTGAAGGCGGTGTGCATCTCGTCGGGGCGGAGGTACATCGCCAGCCGGTCCGGCTTGTCGAGCCAGACCTCGCCGATCAGGGCGCGCGGCGGGTCGTACCCGTCGGCGACGGCCCGCCAGGCCCGGTAGATGTCGTGGACGGCGTCCCGGTCGATGAACGGGTGGGGGAGGGGCGGGTCGGCCGGGTCGAAGTCGGCGAGGGCGGGGTCCTTGGCGGGCATGGTCGCGGAGTCGATGCGTACGCCGTCGGCCCCGCGGTCGAACCAGAACCGCAGGACGTCCTCGTGCTCGGCGGCGACCTCGGCGCTGTTCCAGTTCAGGTCGGGCTGCTCGGGCGCGAACAGGTGCAGGTACCACTCGCCGGGCGTGCCGTCCGGTTCGGTGACGCGGGTCCAGGCCGGGCCGCCGAACACCGACTGCCAGTCGTTCGGTGGGAGGGCCCCGCGGCCGGGGCGGAACCAGAACCGTTCCCGCGGCGGCGAGCCGGGGCCGGCCGCCACGGCTTCGGCGAACCAGGCGTGCCGATCCGACACGTGGTTGGGCACGATGTCGATGATCACTTTGAGGCCCAGGTCGTGCGCCTCCGCGATGAGCGCCGAAGCCTCGGCGAGGTCGCCGAAGAGCGGGTCGATCGCCCGGTAGTCGGCCACGTCGTAGCCGCCGTCCGTCTGCGGGGAGGCGTACCAGGGGTTGAACCACAGGGCGTCGACGCCGAGCGCCGCCAGATAGGGCAGCCGCCGGCGGACACCGGCCAGATCGCCCACGCCGTCGCCGTTCGCGTCGGCGAACGAGCGTACGTACACCTGGTAGATGACGGCGGTACGCCACCAGTTGTGAGGCACAGCTACTCCCATGAAGGTTCAGCCCTTGACGGCGCCGGCGGACAGACCGCCGAGGATGTGACGTTGGAAGATCACGAAGACGACGATCATCGGGACGGCCGCGATGGTCAGGCCGGCGATCATCTCGGTGGGCGGAACCTGACTGCTGGCCGACAACCGTTGCAGGGCAACCGAAAGGGTCTGCTTGTCCGGGTCCTGCATGACCAGCATCGGCCAGAGGAAGTCCTTCCACATGCCGATGATCGAGAAGATCGAGATGACGGCCAGGACGGGTCGCGAGAGCGGCAGCACGATCCGGGTGAGGGTCTTCTGCCGGGACGCGCCGTCCATCGCGGCGGCCTCGAGGATCTCGTGTGGGATGTGGTCGAAGAAGCGCTTCAGAACGTAGATGTTGAAGCCGTTGGCGGCGGCCGGCAGCCACAGCCCCCACGGCGAGTTGAGCAGGTTGAGATGCACGAGCGGCACGTCGGTGACGGTCAGATAGGCCGGTACGAGCAGGGCGGCGACCGGGAGCATGAGGGTCGCCAGCATCCCGGCGAAGATCAGGCCGCCGAACATCGGGCGGAGCTTCGACAACGCGTACGCGGCGCTGACGTCCACGACCACCTGGACCAGCCATCCACCGGCCGCGTAGTAGACCGTGTTGACGAAGTAGTGCGGGATCCGCATGTGGGACCACGCATCGGCGTACGCGGAAAGGCCGGGGTCCTTCGGCAGCACGGTGACCGACTGCGCGGCGAAGTCCGCGGGGGTTTTGAGCCCGGCGGTCGCCATCCAGTACAACGGGTAGAGGAACACCGCGGCGACGACGACCGTGGTCACGGCGAGCACGGTGAAGTAGACGACGCGCGTGCGGGGCCGCTTGAGGGCGACGTCGGAGATCAGGGTACGCATCAGACGGTCCTCTCCCGGGTGATCCGGAGGTAGAGGGCGGCGAACGCGGACAGCACGACGAACAGCAGCACGCTGAGCGCCGCGGCGAGCCCGAAGTCCTGGTTGACGGCGAACGCGTACCGGTAGATCAGCGTCATCACGGTGATCGTCTCGGGGTTGGTGAAACCGGTCAGCTGGAACGGCTCGATGAACACCTGCATGGTCGCGGTGATCTGGAGCAGCAGCATGACCAGCATGATGAAGCGCAGCTGCGGCAGCGTGACGTGCCAGATCCGCTTCCACACGCCGGCGCCGTCCAGTTCGGAGGCCTCGTAGAGGTCCGGCGGCACCGATTGGAGGGCCGCGAGGTACATCAGCGCCGAGCCGCCCATGTTGGCCCAGGTGGAGACCAGCACCAGCGAGAGCATCGCGGTCCGGGGCGACTGCACCCACTGGGAGGTCGGCAGGTGCGCGCCGTGCAGCAGGGTATTGAACAGCCCCTGGCCGGGGTCGTAGAAGAACTGCCACAGCATCGCGCTGACGATGGGCGGCAGCATCACCGGCAGGTAGACCGCGAGCCGGAAGTACGTGTTGAAGTGCCGCAGCTCGTTGAGCAGGATCGCCATCGCGACCGGGATCGCGTAGCCGAACACCAGCGCCAGTCCGGTGAACTCACACGTATTCCGGATCGCGGTGCCGAGCAGCGGGTCGGCGAACAGGGCCCGGTAGTTGTCCAGGCCCACCCATTGCGGATCGGTGACCAGGTTGTCCTGCTGCAGGCTGAGGGTGATGCTGCGGACCAGCGGATACCAGGAGAACAGCCCGAAGCACAGCAGGGCGGCCGCCAGGAAGCCGTACGCCGCGAGGTTGTCGCCGAGGCGGCGCCGCAGCCGCCCGGGCCGCCGGCGCCCGGCGTGGTCGTGCGCGCGGGCCCGGAGCGGCGCGGCGGCGGTCGTGGTGGTCGCCATGCGGGACTTGCCTTTCTGATCGGCGGCCGGCCGAGTGCGGAAGAGCGTCGGGTAGGGAATGAGTGTA
>NZ_JBFBAD010000133.1:0-27184 GCF_040682075.1 Actinoplanes sp. NPDC051411
CCCGCCGCCGTTTCCATCCGGAAAGCCGAAAAGCCGAAAGCTCAGAGGCGCCCGTCCGAAGTGAACGGCCCGACCTTCGCCGGCAGCACGAGACCGCACGCCGACAACGCGTTGAGCAGGTCCAACAGTTCCGAGCGGGTCAACGCGCCGGGCGACTCGGGCTCGCGATGCGGCACATCCAGCGCCCGGGCCGCTTCGATCGCCCGCGCCCCGATCGCCGCCTCGACCGCCCACAGGCGGTGCGCCCGCATCGCCAGGTGAGCGGACGCCACCATCTCGCCGTGCAGGCGCAGCAGCCGCCGCAGGTCGGCCGCCAGCTGTTCGATCGGCGGCCCGAGCGGCACGGGTGGCGGTGGTCGCAGCCGGCTCCACGTCTCGGCCACCAGCCCCCACCATTTAGGTGCGTAGATCACGACTGCGCCGAGCAGCGTGGGCGTGGCGACGATCAGACCAAGTTTGCCGACATCGAAGGCGTTCACGGCGGGCTCCCAGGGACGGCGGCCGTGATGGTGGCCGCCTTCTTCCGAGACTCCGCCTGCTCGGAGGGACCGTCAAGCGAGAAACGGCATCAAGCGGACCGGGAGTGTGTCAGCGCACCCGTCCACGCGAGACCAGCCGGGTCAGCGGCATCGGCGGCGCTGGCAGCCGGGGTCCGTCGTAGCCGGAGACCGAACCGAAGCGTGGCGTCTGCGACTCCCAGTCGAGCCGCATCTGCACGATCTCGTCGTGTTCGCGGCCGACGAAGTTCCACCACATCACCAGGCGCTCCTCGAACGGCTCCCCGCCGAGCAGGAGCAGCCGCGCCGGTGACGCCGTGGACAGCCGCAACGACGCGCGTCCCGATCCGACGTAGAGCAGCGGCCCCGGCTTCAGCGTCGTCTCCTCGATCACCGGTGCGCCGTCGAGCGCCAGCACCGCGTACTCGAAATCGGACCGTAGGGGCAACGAGGCCGCGGCGTTCGCGCCGAGCGTGATCTCCGCCCCGACCAGGGGCGTGTGGGTCGCCGCGGGCGAGGTGAGGCCGGCGAGGTCTCCCATGAGGACGGTGGCGGCAAGGCCGCCGTCCGAGAAGACCGGAAGATCGGCGTGGTGGGCGAAGGCCGGGGGCATGTCGCGGTCGGCGTGGGGCAGGGCCACCCACAGCTGTACGCCGTGCAGCGAGCGCGAGTGGTCGGCGGGTGTGACCTCGGCGTGGGAAATGCCGCGTCCCGCCGTCATCAGGTTGAGCCGGCCCGGCCGGATCTCCTGCACGTTGCCGAGGCTGTCGCGGTGCAGCACCTCCCCGGCGACGAGCCAGGTGACCGTCTGCAGGCCGGTGTGCGGGTGCGGACCGACGCGCATGCCCGGCGACCCGTCGAGGTCGTGCGGCCCGTACGCGTCGAGGAAGCACCACGCCCCGACCATCCGCCTCTGCTTGTTGGGCAGGGTGCGCGTCACCTCGAAGCCGCGGGGCCCGCCCAGCGCGACCGGGGTGCCCGGAAGTATCTCCACCCCTCGACGCTATCGGAACACGGTCGATCCGAGGACCCTCGTTATCGACACTTCGATGACGACCCGTTCCGGGTTGACCCGCGGCTGCCGGTAGCGGGCCGCGTAGCGCCGCACCGCCTCCTCGACCGCCTCGGCCGCGGAGAGGACCTGCGCCTTGCCCTCGACCGTGATCCACCGGGCCCCGTCGACCTGGCAGACCGCCACCCGGTCCTGCCCGGCCGTCACGTGGCGCACGTGGGCGGACCCGCGCGACGAGATCACCCGCAGCAGCCCGGCCGGCGCGTCGAGCGTCGCCCCGACGGGCACCACGTGCGGCGAGCCGTCGCGGCGCAGCGTCGTCAGCGTGCACAGGTGCCGCTCGGTCCAGAATTGGAGGACCGGCGCCGATTCCAGCGAGATCATCATGCCGCCTCGGCCGGCAGCAGCCCCCGGTGCACGGCCGCCCGCAGGCGCGCGTGGTCGGATTCGACCTGGTCGGCGTACGCCCGGGCGAACCGGCAGAGCACGTCGTCGAGTTTGCCGCTGCTGCCGATGTAGCCGGCGATCATGGACGCGCCGCTGGTGCGGGCGTGTGACTTGGCCAGCAGGTAGCCGCACACGCCGGCGTAGTCGGCGAGCGCTCCCGCGCTGATCCCCTCGACGACGATCGCCCCCTTCATGTCGCGGAACTGCCGCACGTAGAACTGGTGCTCCCCGACCGTGGTCCAGCCGAGCAGCGGGTCGCTGACCGTCTGCAGCGCCTGCTGATATTCCACGACGCGCTGCCCCTGGTGCCGGTGCCACGCCCGGCTGCCGTGCTGGTGGCGCGCGATGACCGACCGGCGGGCCTGCTTGAGTTGCAGGAACACCACGTCGTCGGTGCTGCTGCCCTCGCACAGCGCGACGTAGGCCCGCAGGCCGACCGAGCCGACCCCGACCACCTTGTGCGCGATGTCGACGATCCGGTAGCCGGCCAGGATGCGCGCCCAGTGCGGCGGCAGCGTGTTGAGGTAGCCGTCGAGCGCGGCCTCGAGGGCGTCCCGGTCGCCGTCGCTCGTCCGCGTGATCAGCGGCGGCTCCTCGACCAGGCGGGCCGTGCCGTCGCGCCGCTCGGTGAAGCGGGGGAGCGCCCGGTCGCTGGTGCGCCGGCGGGCCCGGCGGGCGGCCCGTTCGATCTCTTCCCGGAAGCTCTGTTTGGTGGCCGCCGAGCGCAGCGACTCGACGTCGAGCCGCTCGAACGAGCGGGCCAGCAGCGGCTGCTCGGCCAGGTGCCAGATCTGCTCGCGGTATTGCGTGACGCAGTGCTGCACGGCGTCGCCGCAGGCGCTCTCCCGGAAGCCGTTCTGCCGGCCGGCCACGTAGACGCTGACCGCGAGCCGGCGCAGGTCCCATTCCCAGGCGCCGGGGTGGGCCTCGTCGAAGTCGTTGAGGTCGAAGACGAGTTCCCGTTCCGGGGAGGCGTAGAAGCCGAAGTTGCCCAGGTGGGCGTCGCCGCAGATGACCGGGGTGATGCCGGTGGCCGGGAGCCGGGCGAAGTCGTCGGCCATGATGTTGGCCGAGCCGCGGAGGAACGCGTACGGCGAGGAGGTCATGCGGCCGATCCGGATCGGGATCAGCCAGCTCTGGCGGCCGGCGTTCTGGTCGATGACCTGCTGGACCGGGTCGGGGCGGCCGTCGGGCGGGTGCCAGAACGCCATGTCGGTGCGGTGGGCGCGCTCGCGCAGGGAGCGGCCGATCTCGTACCGCTCGGCGCGCGGGCGGGCCTGGCGCCGCAGCGAGGTGAAGCCGCCGTCGGCGCCGCTGTCGAGCACGACGTGCCCGTTGGCTGGTTCCATCAGCCTTCAGACTACGGCTTTTCCCGCAAGATCAACGAGCCGCCACCAGCCCGAAGGACGACGCGGTGACGGACGGGAACACGCCGGACAGCGAGCCCACGCCACACCGCTTCTGCAGAATCTCGCCGATCACCGACCGGTAGTCGCTGGTCGCCGCCAGATCGCCGTCGACCAGGGCGCGCGGGGCCAGCGTGGGCCACTTGGCGTAGACCTTGCCGCCGCGTACGCCCCCGCCCAGCACCAGCATCGCGTTGCCGTGCCCGTGGTCGGCGCCGTGGGAGGCGTTCTCGCCGACCCGGCGCCCGAATTCGCTCACCGTGACCAGCGTGACGTTCTTCATCCCATCGCCCAGGTCGGCGGCGAACGCCGCCAGCGCGAGCGACAGGTCGGTGAGGTTGTCGAACATCCGCTGGCCCTTGACCGCGGAGCCGAGGGCCTCGTGCATGTCCCAGTCGCCGCAGTCGACCGCGGCCGTGACCAGCCCGGCCCGGGCCTTGATCAGGCGGGCGACGTCGCGCAGGGCGGACCCGAGGTCGGTTGCCGGATAGGTGCCTTTCGTCCCGGCGGGCAAGCCGGCCGTCGCCGCGAGGGCCCGGTCGGCCGCTCGGGCCGGCGCGGCGAGCAGGGCGGGCGCGTCGGCGTACATCGCCCGCAGGGCCGCCGCGATCGGCTTCTTCGAGGCACCCGCGAGCTCGAAGGAGTCGATCGACTCCATGGCGACACCACTACCGAGGACCCGCGCCGGCATCGCATGCCCCAGCGAGACCCCGGCCAGCGGGGCATGGGAACCGGTGGTGCCGAGCATCCGGTCCAGCCAGCCGCTGCGCACAGAGCTGCCGGGCGCGGCGTTCTCCATCGCCTCCATCGCGGCGAAATGCGACCGGGTCGGGTCGGGCTGCCCGGCCGCGTGCACGGCGGCCAGCTTCCCGCTCTTCCAGAGGCCGAGCAGGGGAGCCATCGCCGGGTGCAGCCCGAACGTGCCGTCGCCGGCGATGACCTGGCTCTTCGGCACCCCGATCGAGGGCCGCGCCCGGTAGTAGTCGGGGTCGCCGATCGGCACGATCGCCGACAGGCCGTCGAAGCCGCCGCGCAGCGACAGCAGCACCAGCGTGTCACCGGAGTAGCCGGGGTCGGCGGCGTACGCCAGTTGGGTCGACACCGCCGAGGCGGCCACTCCGGCCCCGATGGCCGCGCAGGTGCCCAGGAGCCGGCGACGGGAAACGTTCTCGGTCATGTTCACCTCAGCTGGAAGGTCGGCGAGTTCAGGACCATCGCGATCAGGTACGGCGCGGCACCGTCCAGCGACTTGTCCACCGGACTGGTCGGCAGCTTCCCGGCGACGCTGAGCGCGGCGGCCGTGTGCGCGGCCGGCAGCCTGGTGCCGGTGAGGCGTACGGCCAGCGCGTCGACCAGAGCGCCGAAAGTGGCCGGCCGCACCGGAACCAGCGACCTGAGCAGATCGGCGGGACGCGTGAGCTGGCTTGGGTACCAGCCGGCGGCCAGGTTGAGGTGCAGGTTGCACTTCATCAGGAACGCCGACGGCGACGCCCAGGCGGCGGCCACGTCCGGGAAGCCGTTGGGCGGACTCCAGCGGTACGGCGCGTTCCCGGCGTCGGCCAGCTCGTTGTAGAGCGCGTCCAGCGCCTTGACCCCCGAGCTCTCCGGGCCGAGCCCGAGGGCCCGGATCGACGCGGCCAGGTCCTCCAGCGGCGTGCGCATCTTCTGCCCGGCCGACGCGGCGAACTCGGGCGAGGTGAACAGCGCCCGCAGCACCGGCACGATCGCGGTGTCGTTGTCCAGGTAGATCTGGGCGAGCCGGGCGACGAGCGAGGCTGGGGCGTCGTCGGCGACGAAGCGTACGCAGAGCTTGGTGGCGATCCGCTTCGCGGTCGCCGGGTGGTGGGCCAGGTAGTCGAAGAACGCGTCCGGATCGGCACCCGTGTACCCGAGGATCCTGACCGTGCCCGCCGCGCGGGCGGAGGCCTGGTAGACGTAGCCGCCGTCGCGGCCGACCGTCATACCGGTCAGCAGGCGGGCCGCCGCGGCCACGTCGTTCTCGGTGTAGAGCAGGCCGACCGTGTGGAGCTCCATCAGCTCGCGGGCGTAGTTCTCGTTCGGGTGCGCCTTGGTCGACGACCGGTTGTCCAGGTAGGTCAGCATCGCCGGGTGCTTCGCCGACGCCGTGAGCATTTCCGAAAACTTGCCGAAGGCGTGCCGGCGGATCACCTGGGCCTCGTAGTCGCACCGGCTGTCCCAGACGCCGCTCGACGGCGCCGCGATGTGCAGGTGGTTGGCCCAGAACATCGCGGTCGTCTCGAACAGCTGGCGGTTGCTCCACACCGCGCGGGCGACGGCGGCCCGCCCGAGCTGGCCGAACGCGGCGTACGAGTGCACCGGCAGCGCGGCCCGCACCCGGGCGACCGAGGCACCGGCCAGCGGCAGCCGGGCGAGCAGCCGGTCGCAGACGGCGTCGTCGATCCGGGACGGGTTCAGCTGGCGGTCGAGCCACCCGGCGACACCGAGCTTCTTCGCCTCGGCCAGCGACTGCGGCGTCGGGCCGTACGTGGCGCGGCGCAGCAGGTGGGCGATCGGGTCGGCGGAGACGAGCGACGCGGCCGGAGCGGCCTCGGCGGCCGGCGCGGCGACCAGAACACCGCCGCCGCCGCCGCCGCCGGCGGCAGCGGCGGCGGAGGCGGCGAGAACGGTGCGTCGGCTCGTCATGCCAGACCGTTCGACCCGGACGCCGCCCCGCGTCGCGGCTGCAACCATCGCTAACGCAGCCGCAATCGTCGCGCACCCGGGGCGGCGGACGTACGCTCACCCTTGTGGATCAGGCAGAGAAGGTACGCACCCCCGCGTCCTGGGTCGTGGTAGGTCTGGACAACGGCGGGACCTGCAACAACGCGACCGTGCTGGACGCGACCGGACGCTTCCTCGTCGATCACCTGGTGGAGACCCCGAGCCTGGTGACCGAGGGACCGGAGTCGGCGGTCGAGGCGCTGGCCGAGGCGTTCGACAACATCCTGGCGCTGACCAGCACCCCGCTGACGCTGGTGCGCGCGGTCGGCCTGGACACGCCGGGCCCGGCCAGCGCGACCGGGGTGATCTCGTCCAAGGGGTCGACCAACTTCAGTCAGGACGCCTGGCACGGGTTCGACATCCGGGGCGCGCTCGAGCGCCGCATCGGCCTGCCGGTGCACTACGAGAACGACGCCAACGCGGCCGCCCTCTACGCGCATCACCGGCACTTCGGCGACGCCGCGATGAGCACCTCGTCGATCTCGGCGATCGTCGGCACCGGCATGGGCGGCGGCGTGGTCGTCACCGGCCGGGTGGTCAGCGGCGCGGCCGGCATGGCGGGCGAGCTCGGGCACGTGCAGATCCCGCTGCACGACGTGCTCGAACCGGACCAGCCGCTCCCGATGTGCAACTGCGGCTTCGGCGGCGACGTCGAGAGTGTGGCCTCGCTGACCGGCATCAAGAACAACCTGCTGCCGTACTGGTTGAAGCGGTTCCCCGACCACCCGCTGGCGGCCGAGCCGATCGCCCGGGCGGCCAAGCTGCTGCGCGGCTACGGCGAGAAGGAGGACCCGCTGGCCCTGGCCGTGTTCGGGCAGCAGGCGAAGGCGATCGGCCGGCTGTTCACGATCGCCGCCAACTTCACCGACCCGGACGCGTACTTCCTGGGCGGTGGCGTCGTCGAGGCCGAGCCGACGTTCCGGCAGTGGTTCCTCGACACGGTCAAGGAGAACACCGACCTGCGCCGGGAGCAGCGCGAGGTGGCGACCTTCGCGCTGGTCGCCGACCTCGACATGGCCGGGGCCCGCGGCGCCGCGGTGGCCGCCCTGGAGGAGGTCCAGGCGCGCTGACCAGCCCTGTTACAACATTTTGACAGACGTAGATATAGACGTTCGCCGCTAGTAACGTCCCCCTTGCCGTCCGTGGCCGCCCGGCCCCGGACGAGCCGAAGGGGGAATTGATGCGACGCAGCATCGCGACCGTCACCGCGGCCGTGCTCGGGCTGGCCCTGATC
Source organism: Actinoplanes sp. NPDC051411 (assembly GCF_040682075.1). NCBI lineage: Bacteria > Bacillati > Actinomycetota > Actinomycetes > Micromonosporales > Micromonosporaceae > Actinoplanes > Actinoplanes sp. NPDC051411. The sequence continues at coordinate 7,339 of NZ_JBFBAD010000133.1, forward strand.
ACCCCGGGCGCCGCCCACGCCGATCCCGCCGCCCCGACCCCGGCTCAGATCAGCGGCGCGCCCAAGGCTCCGCCGGGCAGCAGGCCGGCCGGCCCCAACCCCTACCTGGCCGATCTTCCGGCCGGTGCACACCCCGACTACGCCGGCTGGCGCACCTATCTGAAGGCCCAGGCGTCGAGCAGACTCCAGGCCCGCCTCAAGGCGCAGAGCCTGGCGGCCGCGGCGCCGCCGCCGGCGGTCGTCGTCGACGAGGACGAGATCGACGGCACCTCGGGCGGCAACGACCGCCCGGTCGACGCCCAGCGGGTCACCGGCTTCGGCACCGGCGCCAAGCAGTACTCCCGCATCCGCGTGCTCGGCAGCCTCGACAACGAACCGATCGACGACGCCGACGTTCCGCCCGCCCCCGAGGACGACGGCTCGATCCCGCTCGCCGGCGACTACGGCATCGGCGGCCTGCGCAACGGCGCGGTGATCGACTCGGAGATCGGCGACGGGCCGCACGGGCGGCTGACCGGCGACGGCAGCAACGACTTCGACTACTTCAAGGTGGCCGCGCGGGCCGGGCAGCTGCTCACGGCCGCCACCGCGACCCCGGACGGCCCCCTCGACACCGTGCTCGAGCTCTGGTCGGCCGACGGCACGCTGCTCGCCCTCAACGACGACAGCGGCCTCTCCCTGGACAGCCGGATCAGCTTCCCGGTCGTCACGACGGGCGACTACTACGTCTCGGTCGCGGCGTTCGGCGGCCTGCCCGCCGACCCGTTCGACTCGGCCAGCGGCACCGGGATCGGCGACCCCACCCCGCCCACCCAGGGGCCCTACACGCTGTCGCTGAACTCGGTCGGCGTCGACACCGACTTCTACGCCGTCAAGCTGAAGCCGGGCGACGTGCTCGGCGCCTCGGTCGCCGGCTCGGCGACCTACCTGACCGTCTACGACACCACCCCGCGCGAGGTGCACGGCTCCGACCAGGACGCGTCGGTCGTCTACCCGATGGCGTCCCCGCTCCCGGCCGGCGGCAACGCGGTCACCGACTATGTGGCGACCAAGGCGGGCTGGCACTACATCGGCGTGGCCCACGGCTCCGGGGCGTACGACATCACCGTCGAGGCCTACCGACCGCCCCTCGAAGGCGCGACCCCGGTGCAGACGGTCTTCCTCGACTTCGACGGCGCCCGGGTCAACACCGGCGTCTTCGGCGGCCCCGGCAACCGCGATCTGAGCCCGTTCGCCGCGTTCCTCGCCAAGTGGGGCCTGACCCGGGCCGACGAGGACAGGCTGATCGACGCGGTGGTCGCCGGCGTCACCGAGAACCTCAAGAAGGACATGGTCGCCAGCGGCCTCAACACCCGGTTCAAGCTCAAGGTGCTCAACAGCAAGGACGACCCCGACCCGTGGGGCAAGCCGAACGTCAGCCGCATCATCGTCGGCGGCACGGTCGCCGAGTCCGGCGTCGACACGATCGGCATCTCGCAGAGCATCGACCCGGGCAACTTCGAGACCTCGGAAACCGCCCTGGTGCTGCTCGACTACCTGAGCGATCCGGCCGGCGACGACGCGTCGCTCAACACCTACATCACGCCGGCCAGCGACAAGGTGGCGTTCCTCGGGCACGCGCTGGGCAACGTGATCGCCCACGAGGGCGGCCACTTCTTCGGCGACTTCCACACCGACAACAGCGACGACCGGCCCAACGTCATGGACGCCGGCGGAGGCGGCTTCGGCACACTCTTCGGCGTCGGCCCGGACGGCGCCGGCGGAACCGCCGACGACATCGACGTCGACTTCGGCGACGACCAGTTCATCCCGGACGAGGGCTTCATCGGCACCGAGGACACCCTCGGCCGGATCGCCTTCGGCGTCACCAGCTAAAACCCTTTCCCGTACGCCGGGGAGCCGTCCCGCCCCCCAGCGCGCGCTCGCCGCCGACGCCCGGAACCGTCCCGCGTGGCCGAACGGTCCGGCCCGTACCGCAGGAGCCGTCCCGCGAAAAGCGGGACGGCTCCGGGGCAGCGGAAGTCAGTCCTGGAGTGCGGAGTCGGTCCTGGAATGCGGAGTCACTCCTGGAGGGCGCTTTCGACGTCGGGGAACAGCGCGAGATAGTCGGTCAGCCCGAGCGTGTCGAAGAGCCGGCGCAGGAAGCCGGACGGCGCCGCCAGGCGCACCCAGCCACCGTGGTCCATCGCCCGGCCGTGGGCGGTGACCAGCACCCCCACCCCCATCGAATCGCAGAAGTCGAGGCCCGACACGTCGACGACGACACGCGGCGCGGCCCGCTCGACGAGCCGGTTGAGGTTGGCCTTCAGGGAGGCGGCGGTGTCGATGTCGAGGGATCCGCGCAGCACCAGCACGGCCGTGTTCGGCGGGTGGTGTGCAACCGAAACCTGCATGGCGGTGTCGCTTTCGGGGGGTCGACCGGCGGGGCTTACTAGCCTATGGGAGATCCGCCCCGCTGGCCGAATCCGCGAACTCGGCAGTAACTTGATCACATGGCCTACGGCACCGGCGACATCGTCGACGACTTCGAACTACTCGACCAGGACGCCGCGCCCCGGCGGCTGAGCACGATGCTCGCCGACGGACCGATCGTGCTGTTCTTCTATCCGGCCGCGATGAGCCGCGGCTGCACCATGGAGGCCTGCAACTTCCGCGACCTGGCGGCCGAGTTCCAGGCGGCCGGCGCCCAGCGGGTCGGCATCAGCGGCGACTCGCCTTCGAAGCAGAAGGAATTCGCTACCGCACACAACTTCGACTACACGCTGCTCAGCGACCCGGGCAACGAGGTCGGCCTCCGCTTCGGCATCAAGCGCAAGGTCGCCCTGGGCCCGATCCGCCTGAAGCGCCTCACCTACGTGATCGACACCGACCGGCGCATCCTCGACGTCATCCACTCCGAGCTCAACATGAACGAGCACGCCGCCAAGGCGCTCCAGGTCCTCGCCGCGCGGCCGCGGTCCTGACGGCAGCCGGTCAGCGGCCGCCCGGGCCGGCGCCCCGGACCGCCCGCATGCGCCGGGCGTAACGCCGCCTCCCGACCAGCCGCCAGAGCAACCGGGCTGGCGGCGGCATCTCGCTCAGGAACCACGCCCGCTCGCGCGGCGTTGCGTCCTCCAGCACGAGACCCGCCAGCAGCAGTTTGTCGGTCAGGCCGGCCGGTCCGTGCTTCATCGCGTGCTCCTGCGGCGCGTGCCACTCGGCGACCGTCAGATGGTCGTGGATCAGCGGCAGCACCGCCGCCTCCTCGAGGTCGAGATGCTCGATCAGCACGTCGTGAAGCTCCTTCAGGCTCGCCTCGTCCATCTCCCGCCCGACCCGCTCGACCGCCGAAGCGACCGCCGCGTGCTGCCGGCTCATCGTCGTGATCAGGTCGTCGGCCAGGGGCGCCCGGGCGTGCAGCGCCGGCCAGAGCAGCTCGTCCTCCGCCTGGTGGTGTTCATGCAGCACATACACCTCGGAGGTCCGGGCCCGGCAGGCCCGCACGAGCGTGGCCGCGGTCGCCGCGCGGGCCGGAGTCGCGCTGAACACGGTCTACACGAGCGTGGGCGGCAAGCCGGCGCTGATCGAGGCCCTGGTCGACGAGAGCACCACCGACGAGACGATCGAGTCGGCGCTGGCCGCCATGGCCGGGTCCACCGACCCGGCCGGCATCCTCCGCCGGCTCGCGTCGACGACCGGCGAGGTCACCCGCCGCCAGGCCGGCACGCTGCGGATCCTGCTGGAAAACCGCACCGCCGAGCCGGTCGTGGCCGCCGCCGCCGACCGTGCGACGGCCCGCTACCGCGCGCGCCTGCACCAGGTCGCCGCCCACCTGGCCGCGCTCGGCGCCGTCCCGGCCGACACCGCCCGCACCGAGCAGATCCTCTGGTTCTACTTCGGCACCGGCGCCTGGACGACGGTTCGCGAGCTGGGCTGGGACTGGCCCGAGGCGGCCGACTGGCTCGCCACCCAGGCCACCACGGCCCTGCTCAAGCCCGGTGCAGCCGGGTAGTGCCGCCCTGCGTCATGACGATCGACAGCACCTGCCGCGCCCCCGACCCGCTCAGCTCGTACGGCCACTCGTACTGCCCGCCGGTGTCCTGCTCGAAGTAGATCTGATCGCCGTCGAGCTCCCACCGCCCGCTGTCGTGCACGACGTCGCGCTCCCACGCGTAGTGTCCGTCGCCGCCCAGGTTCATGGTCATCCGGAGGCTGGTCGACTCGTACGCGGAGAGCGGGCTCGACCCGCTCCACGTGCCGACCAGCTGCGCGCCCGGGTCCGGAGGCGGTGTGGTCTTCGGGGCGGGCGGCGGGTGTGTCGTCGGCCCGCTCTCTGTCGGCCCGGTCTCCGTCGGCTCGGCGATGACCGTCGTCGGACCGGTCGTGGGGTCGACCGGATGGGGGCCGCCACCGGCGCCCTTGAGGGCCACCAGTGCCACGGCGAGCCCCAGAACGCCGGTCACCACCTGGATCCAGGCGGGTATGTCGCCCCACTTCTTCTTCTTTTTCGGCGGCGCCTGCTGCAGGTTGGTCATCGATGGCCCTCGTCGTGATGATCACTGACAGTGAATGTCGGTTCCATCAGACGCGACGCCGCCGAACCGGACCATAGGTGCATCGGCCACCAGAAGATGGCTGCGGGGACGCATCCGCAACCAACATCACCTACGTACAGATATGGCCCCCGGGTGTCCGGGGGCCATATCCGAGCGGTCGGTTCAGACGCTGTTGCGCCAGCGCCGGCCGCTGCGGCCGATGAGGCGTTCGGCGTCGGCCGGGCCCCACGAGGCGGCCTCGTAGGTCGGGATCGGGGACCGGTCGTTGGCCCAGCAGTCGATGATCGGGTCGACGATGCGCCAGCACTGCTCGACCTCGTCGGCCCGGATGAACAGGGTCGGGTCGCCGAGCAGGGCGTCGAGCAGCAGGCGCTCGTAGGCCTCCGGGGACTCCTCGGCGAACGTGTTCTCGTACGAGAAGTCCATGCTCGCGGTGCGCACGCGGAACGAGTGACCCGGCACCTTCGCGCCGAAGCGCAGCGAGATGCCCTCGTTCGGCTGGATCCGCAGGATCAGCGCGTCGGCCTCGAGGTCGGTCAGCTGGTTGGCCGGGATCGGCAGGTGCGGGGGCCGCTGGAACTGCAGGGCGACCTCGGTCACCCGGGCGGGCAACCTCTTTCCCGTACGCACGTAGAACGGCACACCCGCCCAGCGCCAGTTGTCGACGTTGAGCCGCATCGCCGCGTACGTCTCGGTGCGCGACAGCGGGTCGACGCCGACCTCCTCGCGGTAGCCGGCCATCAGCTCCTCGCGGGTGCCGCCCCGCGTGTACTGCCCCCGGACCGCCAGGTCGGCCACGTCGCGGTTGGTGGGCAGCCGCACTGCCTGGAGCAGCTTGACCTTCTCGTTGCGCAGGCCTTCGGCGTCGAACGAGGCCGGCGGTTCCATCAGCGACAGGGCGAGCACCTGGAGCACGTGGTTCTGCACGATGTCGCGCATCGCCCCGGCGTGCTCGTAGAAGCCGCCCCGGGTGCCGACGCCGAGCGTCTCGGCGACCGTGATCTGCACGTGGTCGACCCAGGAGCGGTCCCAGATCGGCTGGAAGATCGAGTTGGCGAAGCGCAGGGCGAGCACGTTCTGGACCGTGTCCTTGCCCAGGTAGTGGTCGATGCGGAACACGTGGGGCTCGTCGAACGCGGCGTGCACTATGCCGTCGAGTTCGCGGGCGCTGGGCAGGTCGCGGCCGTACGGCTTCTCGATCACCAGGCGGGAGAACGAGCCTTCGCGGGCGTGGTTGAGCCCGGCCCCGGCCAGCCCGTTGATGACCGGCTCGAAGGCCTCGGCCGGGGTGGAGAGGTAGAACAGCCGGTTGCCGGCGGTGCCGCGGTGCGCGTCGAGCTCGTCGAGGGTCTCGCTGAGCCGCTTGTACGTCTCGGGGTCGTCGTAGCCGCCGGAAACGTACCGGATGCCCCCCATGAGCTGGCGTTTGTCGGCCAGGCTGCGCCCGCCGAGGGCGCTGTCCGCGAACTGCTCGTCGGCCATCGGGGTGCGGGCGACGCCGACCAGCGCGAACTGTTCGGGCAGCCGGTTGTGCCGGGCCAGGCTCTCGACGGCCGGCAGGAGCTTGCGCCGGGTCAGGTCGCCCGAGGCGCCGAAGATCACCAACGTGGCCGGTGGGGCGCTGCGCTCCTGGATGAGCTGTGGGGCGTTGTCCATCTGTCTCCCAGTCCTCCGACCGTTGTGAACGTCCGTGAAAACCTTACGCAGCCGGGCGGTGGGGCGGTTCACATCAATCCAGGATGCGACCAGGGCCATAGCGATAAAAGTGGCAAACTGGGACCTAATGGTCTGGTCCAAAACAGCAGGGGGACGTCGTGAAGTATCGGCTCGTGACCCGCAGCGACTTCGACGGCCTGGTCTGCGCGGTTCTGCTGCGGCACCTGGACATGATCGGCGAGATCAAGTTCGTGCACCCCAAGGACGTGCAGGACGGCGAGGTCGAGGTCACCGAGAACGACATCCTCACCAACCTGCCGTACGCCCCGGGCGCCTACATGGTCTTCGACCACCACCACTCGGAGACGCTGCGCAACGAGGGCAACCTCGAGAACCACGTGATCGACCCGGACGCGCCCTCGGCCGCGCGGGTGATCTACGAGTACTTCGGGGGCAAGGAGCGTTTCCCCAAGGTCTCCGACGAGCTGATGCGCGCGGTCGACCAGGCCGACTCGGCCGCCTACGCCCTCGAGGACATCCTGAATCCGCAGGGCTGGACCCTGATGAACTTCCTGATGGACAGCCGCACCGGCCTGGGCCGCTTCCGCGAGTTCCGCATCTCCAACTACCAGCTGATGATGCAGCTCATCGACGCCTGCATCGAGCACGACGAGGTCGGCGGGATCCTCGCGCTGCCCGACGTCAAGGAGCGGGCCGAGCTCTTCCGCGAGCAGCACGACCTCTTCGTCGAGCAGCTCAAGCGGGTCAGTCACGTCGAGGGCGACGTGGTCGTGGTCGACCTGCGCGACGAGGAGGTCATCCACGCCGGCAACCGGTTCATGGTCTACGCGATGTTCCCGCAGGCCCGGGTGTCGGTGCACGTGATCTGGGGCCGGCAGAAGCTGAACACGGTGTTCGCCTGCGGCAAGTCGATCCTCGACCGCACCTCGCCGGTCGACGTCGGCGAGGTCATGCTGCGCTACGGCGGGGGCGGCCACATCGCGGCCGGGACCTGCCAGGTGCCCCACGACCAGGCCGAACGGGTGGAGAAGGAGATCGTGGAAGCCCTGAAGTCAAGCTGAGTCTGTGGGGTGGGAGGCCCGAACTCCTCCCACCCCTCGCGCGGATCATGGGTCATGCCCAGTGACCCCATCCGCCGGTCGTGCGCCGCGCCCCACGCGCGCCGACACGACGCCCGCCCGCGTCCACCAGCGCGGGAACCGGGTCCTACTCCTCTTTGAGGCTCCACTTGCCGGCCGCGACCGGCTGCTTGGCCTCAACGTCCTTCTCGTCCGCCGCTTCCGCCTCGTCGGCCGACGCGGTGGGCGACGGCGGCGCCGCCGTGGTGGCGTCCTCGTCGTCCGAGGGCTCGTCGTCCTCCTCGGCGCGGTGCCGGCTGCGGAACATCAGCCAGACGCCACCGAGCAGAGCCAGCCCGGCGACGACCCAGCCGACGATCGACAGGATCGACGGACCCCGGGTGGCGTCCGCGACGACCTTGGCGAACTGGGCGTTCTCGTCCGCGTTGGGATCGCCGGCCGTGGTGCCGTCGCCGTTGGCCGCGTTCTGGCCGCCCATGTCCATACCGGCGTGCGCCTGATCGATCACCGCCTGCTGCTGCGCGGTGGCCGGGCTGAGCGTCAACGTGCCCGGCGTCATCGCGGGGCCGGCCGTGCCGTCGCTGTACTTGGTGGTCACCGTGAACTTGTACGAGCTCAGCGTGGGCATCGGCCCGAGCGAGACCCTCAGGTCGGCCGTCTTGCCCGGCTGCAGCGCGAGCCCGGGCATCGCGATCCAGGTGATCGCCGAGGTCGCCTCGTCGACCGGGATGTCGGTCATCATCGACGGCAGCGCGTGGGCCAGCTTCTTCGTCGTGATCTTCGGCGCCCAGTCGTCGTTCGACAACGGGTAGGCCTCCGCGACCGGCGAGTCGGCGGGCAGCGTCACCGTGACGGTGCCGAGCGGTTTGGCGCCGGTGTTGGTCACCTTGAAATCCACATCGACGGCGTCGCCCTGCACGGCGGAAGTGGGCGACACCGCCACGTCAGCCAGGGCCGGCGTGGCGACGAGCGCGCCGGCAACGGCGGCTACGGCCAGGACGCCCGCTCGGCGGGCCAGCACGAGTTCCCTCACGAGGGGTAGTTCGGATAGGGCGCGGGAAAGGTTCAAAGCCGTTCGAGAAAGTTTGCCCGGCGTACGCGATGATGCTCCGATGCGCGACGTGCCGATCGACGGCGACATGATCAGACTCGGACAGTTCCTGAAGCTGGCCGACCTCATCGACACCGGGGGCGAGGGCAAGGTGCTGATCGCCTCCGGCGACGTGACGGTCAACGGCGAGGTCGACACCCGCCGGGGCCGGCAGCTGCACCGCGGCGACGTGGTGGAGGTGTTCGGCAACTCGGCCCGGGTCGGTTGACACTTATCGATCTCTGGCATGTACTGAGGTCCAACGTGTTACCCGCGTCACAATCGGTGACACCAGCCTCGCCGGGGAGGCCCGCATGTCACGTGCGCAGTTCAGAGCGGCGTTGACCGTCGCCTCGACACTGATGCTCGCCGTCGCCTCCGGGTGCGCGGGCTGGGGCGGGGGAGCGGGCGGCGGCGGGTCGGACAGCATCAACGTGCTGATGGTCAACAACCCGCAGATGATCGACCTGCAGAAACTGACCGCGGCGAACTTCACCAAGCAGACCGGCATCAACGTCAACTACACCGTGCTGCCGGAGAACGACGTCCGCGACAAGATCAGCCAGGAGTTCTCCAGCCAGGCCGGCCAGTACGACGTGGCCTCGCTGAGCAACTTCGAGATCCCGATCTACGCGAAGTCGAAGTGGATCGCGCCGCTCGACGACTACGTCAAGGCCGACACCGGGTTCGACCAGTCCGACATCCTGCCGCCGATGACCCAGTCGCTGACCGCCGACGACGGCAAGCTCTACGGTGAGCCGTTCTACGGTGAGTCGTCCTTCCTGATGTACCGCAAGGACGTCCTCGACGCGGCCGGCGTCCAGATGCCGGAGCACCCGACCTGGCAGCAGGTCGCCGACATCGCGGCCCGGGTCGACAACAAGCAGCCCGGCATGCGCGGCATCTGCCTGCGCGGCCAGCCCGGCTGGGGTCAGGTCTTCGCCCCGCTGACCACGGTCGTCAACACCTTCGGCGGCACCTGGTTCAACAAGGACTGGTCGCCCCAGCTCACCGCCCCCGGCTTCAAGCAGGCGACCCAGTTCTACGTCGACCTGGTGCGCTCGCACGGCGAGGCCGGCGCCCCGCAGGCCGGTTTCACCGAATGCCTCAACGACATGGTCCAGGGCAACGTCGCGATGTGGTACGACGCGACCAGCGCCGCCGGCTCGCTGGAAGCGGCCGGCTCCCCGGTCAAGGGCAAGATCGGGTACGCGCCGGCCCCGGTCGTGCGGACGAAGAGCGCGGGCTGGCTCTACGCCTGGTCGTGGAGCATTCAGCAGGCCAGCAAGAAGAAGGAGAACGCCTGGAAGTTCATCGCCTGGGCCTCCGGTAAGGACTACGAGAACCTGGTCGGCCAGCGGGTGGGCTGGTCCAGCGTCCCGGCCGGCAAGCGGGCCTCGACGTATCAGAACCCGGACTACCTGGCTCAGGCCAAGGCGTTCGCGGCCCCGACCGAGGCCGCCATCTCCGCCGCCGACCCGCGTAACCCGGGCACCCAGCCGCGGCCGGCGATCGGTATCCAGTTCGTCGACATCCCCGAGTTCACCGACCTCGGCACCCAGGTCTCGCAGTACGTCAGCTCGGCCATCGCCGGGCAGATGTCGGTCGACGACGCGCTGAAACGGGGCCAGCGCCTGGCCAGGGACGTGTCCGAGCGCTACCAATCCGGCGCCAACGGCTGAGGGGGATTCCCGTGACTTCTGTCGCCGAGCAGTCCGATCAGCAGCTCGCCTCGCCCCCGCCGTCGGCCGGACCGGCCCGCCGGGTGTCGGCCTGGGCCCGCCGGGCGCCGCTGCTGCCGGCCCTGATCTTCATGATCGTCGTGACCCAGCTGCCGTTCGTGGCGACCCTGGTCATCTCCTTCATGAACTGGAACGCCTACTACCCCAACCAGCGGGGCTTCGCCGGGGTCGACAACTTCCGGCGGGTGTTCACCGACGTCAACATGCGGGACGCGGTCTGGACCACGATCCTGCTGACCGCCGGCGTGGTCCTGATCAGCCTGGTGCTCGGCCTGGGCATCGCGCTGCTGCTCGACCGCAGGTTCCGCGGGCGGGGCGCGGTCCGCACCATGATGATCGCGCCGTTCCTGGTCGTGCCGGTCGCGGCCGCGCTGATCTGGAAGCACGCGCTCTACAACCCCGAGTACGGCCTGTTCAACGGCGCCCTGACGTGGGTCTGGCGGCTCTTCGGCTCCCACCACCCGCCGCAACCGGACTGGATCAGCGACATGCCGCTGTGGGCGGTCATCTTCGCCCTGGTCTGGCAGTGGACGCCGTTCATGATGCTGATCCTGCTGGCCGGCCTGCAGGGGCGCCCGCTCGACGTGATCGAGGCGGCCCGCATCGACGGGGCCAACAGCTGGCAGATCTTCCGCACCATGACGCTGCCCCACCTGCGGCAATATCTCGAGCTCGGCGCGCTGCTCGGCTCGATCTACATCGTGCAGAACTTCGACGCCGTCTTCACGATCACGTCCGGCGGGCTCGGCACGGCCAACCTGCCGTACACGATCTACCAGATCTTCTACCAGGCCCACGACTACGGGCGGGCGTCCGCGGCCGCCGTGATCGTCGTGATCGGCACCATTCTCATCGCGACGTTCGCGCTGCGTACCGTCTCGTCGCTGTTCAAGCAGGAGGCCGGCCGATGACCGCGGCGACCGTTTCCACCCCCGCCACGCCGAGGAAGAAGGATCGCGGCGGCCCCTGGCTCAGCCTGCTGGCCTGGGTCGTCGGCATCCTCTTCGTGCTGCCGGTGCTCTGGATGGTGCTGACCTCGTTCCACAGCGAGGCCAACGCGGCCCAGAACCCGCCGGCCGTCTTCGCACCGCTCAACCTGGCCGGCTACCGTGAGTTCTTCTCCGGCGGCGCCAGCCCGTGGCCGCCGCTGCTCAACTCGCTGACCTCGAGCGTCATTTCGACCGCTCTGGTGCTGCTGCTGTCGATCCCGGCCGCGTACGCGTTGTCGATCAAGCCGGTCAAGAAGTGGACCGACGTCCTGTTCTTCTTCCTGTCCACCAAGATGCTGCCGATCGTGGCCGGCCTGCTTCCGCTGTACCTGTTCGCGCAGAAGGCCCACCTGCTCGACAACATCTGGCTGCTCATCATCTTCTACACGTCGATGAACCTGCCGATCGCGGTCTGGATGATGCGCTCGTTCCTGTCCGAGGTGCCGGTCGAGATGCTCGAGGCGGCCTCGGTCGACGGGGCGAGCCTGACCAGGACGCTGCGCTCGGTGATCGCCCCGGTGGTGGCGCCGGGCATCGCCGCGACCGCGCTGATCTGCTTCATCTTCAGCTGGAACGAGCTGCTGTTCGCCCGGGTGCTGACCGCGACCGTGGCCGAGACCGCGCCGGTGTTCCTGACCAGCTTCGTGACCAGCCAGGGCCTGTTCCTGGCCCAGCTGTGCGCGGCCGCGTTCGTGGTCTCGCTGCCGGTGCTGGTGGCCGGCTTCGCCGCGCAGGACAAGCTGGTCCAGGGCCTGTCCCTCGGGTCCGTCAAGTGAGGCCGGTCCGATAAAAGCCTTGGCCCCGCCCCCGATAGAGGTAAAAGGTGGCCGGCCCTCATGCCAAGGGCCGGCCACCCGGGTGATGACCCAAAAGGGCCAGTTGACCGAAAAATTCCGGACCGGCCGGAACCCCGGGGCGGGGTCACTCGTCCAAAAGGGCATGACTCGTCTCCGCGGCACCCTGATCGCCGCCGCCGTTCCCCTTGTTGTTCTGCTCGGCGCCTGCGCCCAGCAGACGGCGGCCGGCTCCCCGACCGGTTCGACCGGATCGCCGGCCGAATCCCGGGAAGAAGGCACTACGGCGAAAACCCCGGCCGCCAACGACCTGGTTCTGCGCACCGAGACGTACGGCGGTTTCGTCGCGCCCGACATGATCCTCGGCCGCTTCCCGCAGATCAGCGTCTACGGCGACGGCCGCGTGATCAGCCAGGGGCCGGTTCCGTCGATCTATCCCGGACCGGCGCTGCCCAACATCCAGGTCTCGATGATCACCCCGGGGCTGGTCCGCCAGCTCGTCCAGGAGGGACTCTCGGCCGGCGTACGCAACGGCAGCGACCTCGGCCAGCCCGGCGTGGCCGACGCGCCGACCACCCGGGTGACCGTGGTGACCGCCGCCGGCAAGCAGGTCGTCACCATCAACGCGCTCAGCGAGGCCCCGTCCAACGACCGGCGCCTGACCGCCGACCAGCGCGACGCGCGCGCGAAGATCGCGGCGTACGTCAAGAAGCTCGGCGCCCTGCCGAAGAACCCGACCGCCTACCAGCCCATCGCGATGGTGGTCTACGCGGCGCCGTGGACGAAGCCGGCCAGCGGGCCGGTTCCGCCCGCCAAGGCCTGGCCGGGCCCGGCGCTGCCCGGCCCCGACATCGACCCGGCGACCCGGGCCGGCTGTGTGGCCGTCACCGGCGACCAGACCGCCAGGGTGCTCACCGCGGCCAAGGGCGCCAACGCCCTGACCCCGTGGACCACCGGTTCGCGCCAGTGGCGGATCGTGTTCCGCCCGCTGCTGCCGGACGAGAACGGCTGTGCGGCGGTGAAGACCACCCGGTGATTCCGATTGGAGAACCTTTCGACCCCGGGGACGACGCGGACCGGGAGACCGGGCGCGGCGGGGAAGAGGGGCCCGGGCCGGGGTGGGGAGCACCCATCCCGGCCCGGTCGGGCTGCCGCCCTCAGGTCAGCGCACGCCGAGCAGATCCACCACAAAGATGAGCGTCTCGTTCGGCTTGATCGCGCCGCCGGCGCCGCGGGCGCCGTAGCCCAGGTGCGGCGGGATGGTCAGCCGGCGCCGGCCGCCGACCTTCATCCCCTGTACGCCCTGGTCCCAGCCGCCGATGACGTGACCGGCGCCGAGCGGGAAGCTGAACGCCTCGCCGCGGTTGTACGACGCGTCGAACTCCTGCCCGTTCGAGTGGGCCACACCCACGTAGTGGACGTCGACGGTCTGGCCGGCCCTGGCCTCGGGGCCGTCGCCGACCGTGATGTCCTCGATCACGAGCTCGGCGGGCGGCGCACCCTCGATGGGGCCGACGTCGGGCTTGTCCATGATTGCTCCTTCGATTGTTTCTCGGGCCCCGCCACTCAATCACACGGGGATTCCCGGTCGCCCGAGAAGGTGAACGTCTGACGCCCGGGGTCCGTATCTGTAGGCGGACCAGCCCCGGCCGAAAGAGATCCCCATGAACGTCCGACGCTCCACCGCCTTCACCTGGGGCGCCCTGACCGGCGCCGCCGTCGTCGCCGGGCTCGTGCCCGCGGCCCCCGCCCTCGCCCACGGCGCGCCCACCTCGCCGATCAGCCGCTCCGCCGCCTGCGCGGGAGGCGGCTCGAAGACCGGCACGGCCGCCTGCAAGGCGGCGCTGAAGGCGAACGGGGGAGCGTTCGGCAGCTTCGACAACATCCGGGTGCCCGACGTCAACGGCAACGACAAGAAGTTCGTGCCCGACGGCGAGCTCTGCGGCGGCGGCCTCGACGCGTTCAAGGGCCTCAACATCGCCCGCGACGACTTCCCGGCCACGAGCGTGACCAGCGGAAAGACGTTGTCGGTCAAGTATCGGGCGACGATCGCGCACCAGGGCTCGTTCCGGGTCTACCTCACCCGGCAGGGCTACTCGCCGACGAAGAAGCTGGCCTGGGGCGACCTCGGCAGCAAGCCGCTGACCGACGCCGCCAACCCGCCGCTGACCGACGGGGCGTTCCAGTTCAGCGTGAAGCTGCCCGAGCGCACCGGGCGGCAGATCCTGTTCATCGTCTGGCAGACCTCCAACACCCCGGACACCTATTACTCGTGCTCCGACCTGGCGTTCCCGGCCGCCCCGGCGACCAGGAAGGCGGTGCCGGCGGTGACGAAGGCGGCGGCCACGAAGAAAGCGGCGCCTTCGGCGTCAACGGCCCCATCCCGTACGGCCGAAGCCGCGCCGGTCGCGGCGGGGGCGCCCAGCTCCGAGGCCGCCGCCGCGGCCGCGCCCGATCTGACTCCGGTCAGTGAGAACACCAAGGTCACCCTGGGTCATCAGATCCTGCTCGGTGCCCTGGTCCTGGCGGCCGGCGCCCTGGCCGTCGCCGGATTCGGGCGACTCCGCCGTAAGCGCTTCGAAAACCGTTGAACCACCACGGTTCGCACTTCGTACTGATGGGCGTCGACGTAACAACCTCGGTACCGCCTTTGCCCGTAAGCCCCCTACCGAAGCAAGACGAAAGGCCGAGCAATGAGTCGTGTTCGCTACCGCCGCCGTGTGGCCGGTAACCGTATGTCGCGGCGCCGGGCCCTCGCCATGGCCGGCGCCGGGGTGGTCGGAGTCTCCGTGGCCGGCGTGGCCGGCCTGAGCCTCGCCGGCGAGACGCCGGAGACCGAGGCGGCCGCCTCGACCAGCGCCCCGCTGGTGATCTCGCTGCGCGACGCGAAAAAGGGCACGTTCGACGTCTTCTCCGGAGCCTCCAAGAAGACGGTGACCGACAAGAAGTTCGCGGCCCAGTTGCTCAAAGCCGTCCACGGCTGATCCGGCGAAGAGGAGACCCCGATGTCATCGCACCGCGAGGCCCCCGAGATCAGCAAGGATCCGGTCGCCGACAGCTCCGACCTGTACGCGTTCGTCAGCCCGGACGACCCGGACACCGTGACGATCATCGCGAACTACGTGCCGCTGCAGTTGCCGGCCTCCGGCCCCAACTTCTTCGAGTTCGGCGACGACGTGCTCTACGAGATCCACATCGACTCGAACGGCGACGCCCGGCCCGACCTGACCTACCAGTTCCGGTTCCGCACCGAACTGCGCAACGACAAGACGTTCCTGTACAACACCGGCCAGATCAAGTCGCTCGACGACAAGAACTGGAACCGGCGGCAGTTCTTCTCGGTCACCAAGGTCGACAAGCACGGCAAGAGCACCGTCCTCGCCCAGAAGCTGCCCTGCCCGCCCTGCAACGTCGGCAAGCTCTCCATCCCCGACTACGGCAAGCTCGCGTCGGACGCGGTCGCCAAGCTCAAGACCGGCGAGAAGGTGTTCGCCGGCCAGCGCGCCGACGCGTTCTTCGTCGACCTCGGCTCGATCTTCGACCTCGGCACGCTGCGCCCGTTCGAAGACAAACACCTGGTCGGCAAGACCCTGTTCAACTACGCCGGCAAGGCGGTCAACGCGACCGACAAGCTCAACGTCCACAGCATCGCCATCCAGATCCCGCTGCACCTGGTCCGCCGCGACGGCACCAAGAAGGTCCGCGGACGCGACCCGGGCGCGGTCATCGGCGTGTGGACCTCGGCCAGCCGGCGCCAGGTGCAGGTCCGCAACAACGACGGCAAGGCCGACGACGTCGTGGTCGGCCCCAACGTGCAGGTGTCCCGGCTCGGCAACCCGCTGTTCAACGAGGTCATCGTGCCGATGGCCCAGAAAGACCTGTGGAACAGCCTGCCCCCGAGCGACGACAAGCGGTTCGCCGGCTTCGTGTCCAAGCCCGAACTCCAGACGCTGCTGCCCGTCCTCTACCCGGGCCTGTTCGACAACCTGGCCAAGCTCGACAAGGCCGGCACCCCCCGCGCCGACCTGCTGGCGATCCTGCTCACCGGGATCCCCGACGGCCTGATCGACAACTTCCAGAACAACACCGGCGACGTGCAGGCCGACATGCTGCGGCTCAACACGGCCATCCCGCCGGCCAAGAAGGAGAACGCGTTCGGCGTCGTCGGCGGCGACCTGGCCGGCTTCCCCAACGGCCGCCGCATCGCCGACGACGTCGTCTCGATCTCGCTGCGGGCGATCGCCGGCGCCACGTTCCCGCTGGTCGACGCCACGTTCAAGCCCGACGCCGCGGCCGCCGCGGTCGAACAGGGCCTGAGCATCAAGGACGTCAGCGGCACCCTGCTCAAGCACTTCCCGTTCCTGCCCCTGCCCTTCGACGGATTCGACAACCCCTGATGAGCCACTCCCACACGCTGGTGCCCTCCGGCCAGGGCACCGTGATGCTGAACATCGGCGCCGGGATCGGCGCGCTGATCATCCACACCCCGGCCGGCATGCACGGCCACGAGATCGAGATCAGCCCGGTGACCGACCTGGCGGTCCGTAAGCACGCGGCCGTACGCGCCCGCTACGTCAGCGGCGGAGTGGTCTGGAGCGAGGTCATCGACAACCTGCCCGAAGGCCGGTACGTCGTCTGGCGCGACCCGGTCACCCCCCTGGAGGAAGTCGACGTCAACGGCGGCGCGGTCACCGAGTACAACTGGCCCATATCGGTAGCCGTCTGAACCCGTAAGGTGAGGTCGGCCCCCTCGGGGTCTATCGTGGACGCCATCCGACGCCGCGCGGGAACGCGCGGCACATTCCAGTCGAGGGTGGGCGTTGATGGTGGGCGGGGAAGGGCCGGCCCGCCCGGGCGCACCGGGCGCCGACATCCCCGTGCACGTCGCCCTGCACACCACCGACGTCGACGAGGCCCGCGCCTTCTGCCGCAAACTGTTCTACGGCCCTCTGCAGGTCACCCCGGTCGGCGACACCACCGACTTCGCCTTCAGCGGCGACGTCGTCATGCTCGGCCCGATCACCGTCGGCGAAATCAGCTACGGCACCGACATCCACCTCAACATCGGCGACCTCGAAACGGCCTACCACGTGCTGGCCCCCCTCACCGGCACCCTGCGGTCACGCCATCGGGGGACAGTCGTCATGGCCGACCCGACCCGCGCCGCCGTCTACCGCCCGGTCGGCGACATCGACCTCGACTGGCCCGGCAACTGCCGCATGCTGAGCGTCAAAATCGAGCGGGCCGCCCTCGAACGCGAGGTCGACGCGGCCCTCGACCAGCAGGTCGTGTCGCCGCTGCCGCTGGGGGCGAGCTTCGACCTGATCGACGGGCCGGGGCGTACGTGGACGGCGTTGGTTCGCCTCCTGCACCGGGAACTGCGCGACGAGGACGGGCTGGCGTCGCAGCCCCGCATGGCGGCCCGCTGGCGCGACATGGTGGTCAGCGGACTGGCCTTGACGGTCGAACATCCGTACGGCGAGGAGCCGGCCGGCCTGCGGGGCCCGAGCCGACCGCGCACGGTCAAACGAACCCTGGACGCGATGCACGCGGAACCGTGGCGAGCCTTCACGGCACGCGACCTGGCGGCGATCGCCGGGGTGGGGGTCCGGGTCCTCCAGGAGTCGTTCCGTCAGCACGTGGGGATGTCGCCCCTGACCTATTTGCGCCGGTTGCGCCTGGACGGGGTGCATGCGGAGCTCTCCCGATCCGAACCGTGGGAGGTCAGCGTCAGCGAGGTGGCGTTTCGGTGGGGGTTTACTCATTTGGGCCGCTTTGCTGGGGCGTATCGGGCTCGTTATGGGGTGCCGCCGTCTCAGACTCTTCGGGAGAGGCGTTGAAACCGCGGCTTTCTTGCGCCGGCCACCTTGCATGGTTTTTACTCACGGTTTTATATTGGTTCCGCGCTGCTGTTTGCAGCTCTTTCTGGGCGGTCACCTGACGGGTTGGTGGTCTGGCTGCCGCGCCTTTGGTCGCGGGACTTCTCTTTTCTTACCCGGCGGGCCTTTGTGGTGGGTCATGCGGGCAGAAACCGTGCCGGTTGCGCTTACCCCTGCAGTCGGCGGCATTCGCGGTGGCATTTGCTTACGGCGGGTGGGCTTTCAAAGCTTTGCGTCTCCCATATTTGGAATGGTGGTGTCGGAGGAGCGTGCGTTTTTCTCTTTGTGCGGGTGTCCAATGCCAGGCTGACGCCGCCAGGATGCCGAGTCGCTCTCGATGCGTCCGACAAACTTCCGCCGAGGCCCGGCTTGGCGGGGCGTGGAAGGATGTCGGATCGTGGCAGCGAATCGAGAACCGGCGATGGGCTCCGTGACGGTGCGGCTGTTCCCGATCTGGACCGAGCACCTGCTGCCGATGCTCGTCGACCTGGTGTTCTTCTGCGTGCTCCTGGTGGTGTGGACAGTCGCCCTCGGCGAGGTCTACGGGGCGCCGGTGGTCGCCGTTCTGGGACTGGTCGTGCTGTTCCACCTCGCGCAGGTGTGGTGGCTGGTCGTCGACCGGTTCGACGACACCGGCGTGACGATCATCCGGCCGTGGCGGCGGCAGCACGTGCCCTGGACGCGGATCGGTGGCCTGGTCTACACCCAGGGTGCCGAGTCACGGGGCCGCGCGGCGTACAAGTTGCGGCTGGTCCTCAAGGACGACGAGCCGCCCCTCGGCCGCTACCTCACCCACGCGGAGCTGGAGCAGTTCGCCACCGGCCCGGTGCTCATGTCGATGTACGACCCGAAGCAGGACCGGCACCCCGGGGACGACAGCGCCCAGCGGGTGTACGCCGAACTCGAACGGCACGGCTTCCCCAAGCCCCCGCCGCGCACCCTGGAATTCCGGATGCCGCGGTACACCCCGGAGGAGGTCACCCGGGCCGCCGCCATCGACCTGCTGAAGCTGCATCCGGTCACGGTCACGCACGGGCCACTCGACGACGCCGGGACCGGCCTGCTCGACACCGGCCTGCCCGGCCTGGCGCGCGATGCGGGGCCGGTACGCGAAATCCACCGCGAGCCCGGCTACGCGATCTTCTCGTTCGAGGCGGCCGAGGGAGCGGGCGCGTTCCTCACCGCCGCCCGGAGCGTCGCCCCGGCCGCCTGGTCGATCGCGGCCGGAGCGCTGCCGGCAGTCGAACCCGCCTGAGCGAGGCGTGGCCCCGAGCGGCGTCAGGCCCGGCTCAGGTCGAGGGACATGCGCAGGCCGCTGCCCAGCTCGGTGGACACTTGGCCTTCTATCTGGACGAATCCGGCGGCCAGGTAGAAGGCCAGAGCATGCGGGTTGCCGGTGACCCACAGGCGCCGGTGACCGTCGGCGCGGGCGGCACCGGCGACCGCCCGGACCAGGTGGCGGGCGATGCCGCGCCGGCGCCGCTCCGGATCGACGAAGAGGTCTTCGAGTTCGAGACCGCCGTCGTCGCCGGTGGCGACCGTGGCGAACCCGACGATGCGGCCCTCGTCCGGCGGCCCGTCCAGCGCGACGAGGGTGCGGCCGGCGGCGATGCCGTCACCGGCGAAGACCAGGAACTCAGGCCGGGCCAGCAGAACCGGGGCATCGCCCGCATTAGACAGCGACGCCTCGCGGTAGACCCGCTGCAATGCCGGGAGGTCGGCCGCCACCGCGGTGCGGATCGCCGGCCCGGCCTCCACGCGCTCGCTCATCGGCCAACTCCAGCAGCACCGGCGCCGGCCGTCAACGACTTATCCAGGACCCTTCCGCGGCCGAGCGGCCTTCTCACACCGCCGCGGGTGGTTGCTCCTTCGGGTACGCGTCGGCCACCGCCTCGAAACCAGCCTCCGCGCCGAGCGGCTGCACCGGGCCAGGCTGAGCGGCAAGCGGTTGGGCCGGGCCAGGCTGAGCGGCGAGCGGCTGCGCCGGGCCAGGCTGAGCGGCGAGCGGCTGCGCCGGGCCAGGCTGAGCGGCTAGGATCGGAATAGCTCAAGTCTGAACAC
>NZ_JBFBAD010000134.1:0-8501 GCF_040682075.1 Actinoplanes sp. NPDC051411
GGCGGACTCGGGGCGCTGTCTTTGCCAGGTCGGGGCGGTGAGCATGGCGAGGTGGTTGCTGATCAGTGCGGCCGCGACGGTGGCGTCGATGTCGGTCGGCCGGCCGGTCGCGTGGGCGGCGTCGAAGCCGTGGATGACTGCCTCGTTGAGCATGCTGGACAGCCAGAAGCGGGTCCCGGACCGGCTGTCGGCTGCGGGGTTGAACACCGGTGTGTCGAGGGTGTCGTCGGAGCAGGCGTTGGCGATGCGTTGGGCGGAGTTCGTCAGCCAGGCCGGCCATGCGGCGGGGTCGGTGGGGGGTACGGCGATCTGGGTGGGTAGTTGGGTGGGGTCGGTGACGCGTCGTTCGATGATCTCGGCGACCCAGTGTTGGGTCTGGCCGACGTGTTCGACGAGGTCGGTGATGGTCCATCCGGGGGTGGTCGGTACGGTGGCGCGGGGTCCGGCCGCGGTGGCTGATTCGGCCAGGTGCCGGGTGTGTTCGAGGATCGCTTGCCGGGCCTGGTCCGGGTTCAGCTCGGTCATCGGACTGTCCTTTCCGTAGGTTCGTGGTGCCGGGACTGACCGGGCGCGCCGATCGAACTCATCGGTCGCCCGGCGAACCAGGAGACTGACTCCACGCCGGAAGTCTCGTCCGGAAAGAACCTGCGCAACTAGTGCGGGCAGCATCAACCCGCCGAAGGTTCCGCACCCTTTCCCCGTGCATTTCGCACGTGCGGCGCGGTCTTCTCATGGACCCGCAGTCGGAGAGTGGCCGGGCTCAGGCCGGGCGTCGAGGCGGTGAGCGTGATCGTGCCCGGGTCGGCGGCGGGACGCAGGATGGCGAGGGCCCGGCCGTGCCAGGTGTGCCGGCGAGGTCGCCGGAAGCTGTCGACGTTGTGGGGGTTGCCGTTGCCCACCGCTACCAGGCTTCCCGCCCCCTGCGCCGTGAAGCTGACCCGGTTCACGGCGTCCGGGACCAGCCGCCCGGCCCGGTCGACGACGGAGACCAGTACGTGGGCGAGGTCGTCGCGGCTGGTGGTGAGCTCCGGTACGTCCGAACTGAGCCGCAGCGCCGCCGGGGCCCCGACCGTGTGCAGGGTCCGGCGCCCGATCTCGCGCCCGCTCCTGCTCGCGACGGCGGTGAGGGTGCCGGGCCGATAGGGGACGGTGAGAACGGCGGCGCACCGCTCCGGCGTGCCGTGAGCGACGACGGCCCCGTTCAGCAGGACACGCACGTCGTCGCCCGGTGTGTAGACGCGCACCGTCATCGGATGGCCGGCCGGGATGGTCCAGGTCCAGCTCTCCAGCTCGTCGTAATAGCCCCACCAGGCCGCGACCTGTTCGGTGCCCGGCACGACGGGCCGCTCGACGAGCAGTTCCACGGGACTCCGACCGGACACCGCGGCCCGCCAATGGTTCTGCGGTTTGCGTTGACCGATCAGGTCGAGGTCGCCGCAATTGCCTTGGAAGTACGGGTAGGGGTAGCCGAAGCCGCCCCACGAATGGTGCAACGTCCGGGCGGTCGACCATCCGGGCATCACGCTCTGGTCGCCGATGGCGGCGGTGGTGCCCTCGGCGGCCATGATGGTCTTGCCGATGCCGGACTCGCCGAGGTAGTCCATGGCCGCCCAGACCCAGCTGCCCACCGCCCAGTCGTTGCTCTCGACGAACGCGGTGTCCTGGAAGATCGTCGCGGGAAAGCCCTCGCTCTGGGTCATGGCCCGTTCGGGGTGGGCGGCGTGCATCGGGGCGTACCCCTTGCCGTTGGCGTTGTAGTGCACGTCGCCGACGTCGACGTAGGACCAGGACGGGTCGTCCGGGGAGAAGGTGGAGCCCCCGCCGAGCGTGATCGGGCGGCTCCGGTCGAGAGAACGCAGGTGTGCTGCCAGCTCGGCGCCCCGTTGCCCGCCGGTGTTGTCGGTGATCTCGTTGCCGAGCGACCAGATCACCACGCTCGGATGATTGCGGTCACGCAGAATCATGCTGGTCAGGTCCCGCTGCCACCATTGCGCGAAGTGCACGGAATAGTCGTCCGGTGTCTTGCCGGTGTCCCAGACGTCGGCGAACTCGTCCATCACCAGCATGCCGAGGCGGTCGCAGGCGTCGAGCAGGGCCGGCGACGGCGGGTTGTGGGCGGTGCGCAGCGCGTTGAAACCGGCCGCCTTCAGAAGCTGGACCCGGCGCTCCTCCGAGCGGTCGAGCGCGACGGCTCCCATCGGGCCGTTGTCGTGGTGGATGCACCCACCGACGATCTTCACGGATTTCCCGTTGAGCTCGAATCCGGCTTCGCCGTCCCAGCGCAGCGTGCGGATCCCGAACCGGGTGCCGGCCGTGTCGACGATCCGGCCGTCCGTGATCACTTCGGCGCGGGCGGTGTAGAGGTTCGGCGACTCCGGTGACCATCGGGCCGGCCTCGCGACGACCAGGTCGACCGGGACGCCGGCCGGTCCCTGTCCGCGAGCCACGGTGCGCCCGTTCGGGTCCAGCACGGTGACGCGCACGTGGGCGGACGAGGTGCCGGTGACGGCGGCTTCGACGCGTACGCTGGCTTGTTGGTCGTTGATCTCGGGTGTGGTCACCGCGATGCCCCAGAGCGCGATCCGGACCGGACCGGTGACCGTCAGCCACGTGTGCCGGTAGATGCCCGACCCGGAGTACCACCGGCTGGTCTGGCCGCTGTTGTCGACCCGTACGGCGAGCACATTGGTCCCGCCGCGGTTGAGGTGGGGCGTGAGGTCGTAGGCGAACCCGGTGTACCCGAACGGGTGGAAGCCCAGGTGGACCCCGTTGAGCCAGACGTCAGCGTTCTGGTAGACCCCGTCGAAGCGCAACTCGGTGAGAGATCTGTCGCCGGGGAGCCGGAAATGCTTGCGGTACCAGCCGATGCCGCCCACGGTGTATCCGGTCGACCCGCCACCGGCGCTGCGCGCCGGGTCGAACGGCCCGATCACCGCGGGCGGCACCGGCACGGCCGGCGGCACCTGCGTGGTCAGCAACGACGGGTCACTGGTCGCCGCACCGTCGTCGGAAATCGCGTACGGAAGGTCTTCGACGCTCCAGTCGTGGGGCAGGTCGAGTGCTCTCCAGGCGCTGTCGTCGAGCTCTGGCGCCTCCCCGCCGTCCACGTCGCCCCGGAAGAACCGCCAGTCCTCGTCGAACGACCGTTCGCGGGCGCGGGTGTCGGGCGCCGCTTGCGCGGCCGCGCTCTCCAGACCGTAGACGAGGGTTCCGGCCGTCACGGCGCCGACCTGGAGGGCGCGCCGGCGGGTCAGTCCCGGCTGGGTCGATCCGCCACGATCCCGAGATTCGTCAGGCATGTCGGCTCCGTCCGGGTCATTCGTCGAGTGAACGTTCACAACGGGGCCGACATTACGGGAGTACCCGTCTCGTATCCAAGTATGTCGATGTACGTGACTGGAAATCTGAGGCCACGCCCGGCCCGGGCCGGGCCGAACAGCCCGCCCAGCGGCTCGCTCCCGGGGCCGCCGGGATCGCGCCGGTCGATGCCTACACCGAGCACCAATGCGCCTTCTGGCAGGCGAGGTAGCACCGGGCGGCACATCCGCGTGACCGCCGAGCGTTCGTGCTAGCGCGGTGATCCGGCGTGTTGGGCGGCCGCGCCGGTGCGGACCATGCGGTGCCAGCGCAGGCGGCCGCCGAGCATCGCCATGACGGTGGACTGGATGACTACCAGGTACATCAGCTGTCGGTAGATCACCTGCTGGAGTGGCAGGCTCCAGAGGGGGCCGTACCGTTCGCCGTCGAGGCGTAGAGCGATGGCGGCCGTGGCGACCTGGACGGCGCTGAAGCCGGCCCAGACGGCGGCGGCTTTGCCGAGCGGCAGGAAGAGGATGCTGTAGAGACCGTAGACATCGATCATGGGTGCCGTCAGCGGCAGCAGCACCTGGAAGAGGAGTAGGTAGGCGAGGCCCCGCCGGCCGAGGCGGCCGGCGGCGCCGCGGTGCAGCACCGTGCGGCGGTGCTTCCACATGGCCTGCATCGTGCCGTAGCACCAGCGGTATCGCTGCCGCCAGAGTTGGCGGAGGGTGGCGGGCGCCTCGGTCCAGGCGACCGCGCGGGGCTCGTAGACGACCAGCCAGCCGGCGCGCAGGACCGCCATGGTGAAGTCGGTGTCCTCGGCGAGGGTTTCCGCTGATACCCCGCCGGCGTCGTTGATGGCGGCTCGGCGGAAGGCGCCGATGGCTCCGGGCACGGTCGGCATGCAGCGGGCGATCTCGAACATCCGGCGGTCCAGGTTGAAGCCGAGGACGTATTCGAGGTGCTGCCACCGGCCGAGCAGTCCGGTGCGGTTGGCGACTTTGGTGTTGCCCGACACGGCACCGACTTGCGGTTCGGTCAGGGGCTGCACCAGCCGGCCTACTGCGTCGGGTTCGAAGACGGTGTCGCCGTCGACCAGGATGAGGGTGTCGCCTCGGGCGTGCCGGATGCCGGTGTTGAGGGCGGCGGGCTTGCCCGCGTTGGCCTGCCGGATGACGTGGACGCGGGGCAGGCGCAGACGTTCGACGATGCCGGCCGTGTCGTCGGTGGAGCCGTCGTCGACCACGATGATCTCGATGGCGGGGTAGTCGTTGGTGATCAGCGAGCGGACCGTGGCGGCGATGTTGGCCGCCTCGTTGTAGGCCGGAACGACGATGCTGACCAGGCCGAGGTTGCGCAGCGGCCGCTGATGCCGGCGTTTCACCCGGCGCAGGTGTGCCCCGGCCGTGACGAGCTGGACCGCCAGGCGCAGCAGGCCGATGACGACCGCGACGACCATGATCAGGGTGAGGATCCGGGCCAGGGCGGCGGCGGTCAGCTGCGCCAGCCACAGTGCCTGCCCGCGCCACCGCTGGCCGGTGGTTGCGGCGGGAGCGGCCGGCAGGTGCAGTGCCTGTGACACGGTGACGAAGCGGTAGCCCTGGGCCTGGAGCCGGGGGATGGCCTGTTCGAGAGCGGCTACCGTCTGGGCCCGGTCGCCGCCGCTGTCGTGCAGCATGACGACTCCCGGGCGTACGGCGCGGGCGATCGCGCCGGTTCCGGGCCGCTGCCAGTCGTTGGTGTCGTGGTCGGCCAGCACCAGCAGATATTGCGGTGCGGCGTCGCGCCAGGCGGTGTACTCGGCGCCGGTGAGCGCATCGGCCGAGGAGGAGTAGGGCAGCCGCAGCAGGACCGGCCGGCGGCCCACAGCGGCCGCAACGGCGTTGCTGGTCAGGGTGAGCTCCAGGCGCAGCCGCCAGGCCGCGGTGTCCGCGGCGGCGACGTGGGTGAAGGTGTGCGAGCCGATCTCGTTGCCGCCGGCGACGACCTCGCGGGCGATGCCGGGATATTGGTTGACCCGCGAACCGACCTCGAAGAAGGTGGCGTGGGCCTGGTATCTGGCGAGCACCGCGAGGATGCGCGGTGTCCAGACCGGGTCGGGGCCGTCGTCGAAGGTGAGCGCGATGGTCTTGCCGGTCGTCGCTCGGCTGCTCACCGCACCATCGGCGTCCAGGCGCTGCACCGCGGCACCGTGCATCGCGGCAGCGGGAGCCGGTCCTCCGGAGGGTTGGGGCGATTCGCCGCCTTCGGCGCCGGCGTGGGTGACGTAACCGTTGAGGCACAGCTCCGCGAGTACGACGAGCATGGTGAGTGTGAGCAGGGCCCAGTGGGCGCGTGGCTCGCGCCGCAGAACGCGTTTGCCCACGATCAGTTTTTCCTGGACGGACGCGCGGTGGGGGAGTGGCCGCGGCCCTTCGGGCCGGTCGGTGAACTGGGGCTCGGGGTGGCCGAGGCGGAGGCGCGGCGCGTCGGCGCCGAGGCAGGCGCGCCGGCCGTGACGACGTGCCGGGCCGGGGTGGCCGCGGTCACTGGCGCGCGCGACGGCCGGGAAGTGCTGGCGCTGCTGGTGGCGGCCGGCTGCGGCTTCGCGCCGGCGTGGTGTCCATCGGCGCCGGGCCAGCCGGGCACGGCCTCGGACCCCACAGCGGTGAAGCCGGCCACCATCGCGGCGAGGACCGCCAGCACTACCGAGGTGCCGGCGATCGCGGCGATCAGGACGAGGCGGCGGCGCCGTCCCGACCGATCGACGAAGACGGGGTCAATGATCACTTGTTCCTGCCGGGGTGGCTCGGGGTGGTGGCGTGCGGGGTGGGGTGCGACGGCGTCGGGTGCGGCGGCGCCGAGGCGTGGCCCGGTGCGGTCGGGACGGTGGTAGTGGCCGGTGGCGTACTGGCAGTGAGGCGGGCGCAATACCGGGCGACGTTGTCCTGGCCGCCGGCGACGGCAATCAAGTCATGCCGGGACCGCCCGTTCATCGGCTTGCCGCCTTCGGCCGCCGTGCGCCACGCCGCGCACCATGCCGCCTGCACCCGTGGCCCGGCGGTGATCGTGGCGGCCGGCGTGGGGGAGCCCGTCGCGGTGGGCGTGACGCTGGGGCCGGCCGGAGCCGGGGCCGGCTCGGAGGGGCCTGTTCTCGGCGCCGGCACCCCGAGCGCCGAGAACAGGCGGTGCGCGTGCTGCTGGACATTGGCTGGGAGATTTCCGGTCCTCGCTGCCACAGCGGTGCCACCGGCGCCCAGGAGAGCCAATCCGGTCACGATGCTCACGACGAGCGTCCTCGCGGACGTCGACACCGGGACACGTTGACTTCCTTCCGGTCGTGTGGACAGCACAGCACGGCGACGCTCCGCGGCGAGGGCGGCGACCGTCGCCTGCTCGCCGCTCATCTCCCCGGTGGTCGCGGGAGCCTGCAGAGCGTCGAGCAAGTGGTCCAGCCCGGGGCTTCGTGGGCCGACCCGATCACCGCCGAGCAGTCGATCGGCCTCGTCGAGGCCGAGCCGACCGGCTCGCCGTTTGCGCATCGCACGCAGAAGAGCGTTGCGGGGTCGCATCGTGTTACACCTCCTCGGCAGCTTCTCGGCGCGGGCTTTCCGCCACTCGATCACGAACTTGCGGGTCGGCGGCCAGCCGGCGCAGGCCGCGCATGGTCGCGATCCGCACCGCACCGGCGCGTTTACCCAGGACCCGGGCGGTCGTGGCGACATCGAGGCCGGCCACGACCCGCAACATCACGGCTTCTGCCTGGTCGATCGGCAGCGCGGCGATCCGGCGCAGCGCCCAGGCCGTTTCCTCGCCCTCGATCATCTCGGCGGCGGCGTCCGGGGCCACCGGGCCGGCGTCAACCGTCTCGACCGGATCTTCACGGTTACGGCCGGCCCGGCGCCGCGCATCGATGCCACGGTGCCGGGCGATGCGAAACAGCCAGCCGCGGAACTCGGCCGGGCCGCCGGTGAACCGGTCGAAGTCCCGGGCGACCTGCAGCCAGGTTTCCGACGCGACGTCCTCGGCGGCGTCCCCGACCACTACCCGCAAGTAACGAAGGACCAGAGGGTTCAGCGCACGCCAAAGAACGGCGAATCCCTGCTCCTCGCCGGCCCGCGCGGCGGTCAACGGGTCGGCGAACTGGTCATCCGTCGGCAAAGCGGCTCCTTGAGAGAACAGGGCAGCACGCTACCCGCTGGGCCGAGCTCGGCGGCAACTCGGTCCGAAGAGGGCAGCATCGCCCTGGCCAGGACCAGTCATCCTGGCCATCCCTACAGGTAGTAGGAGCTCACCTGATCGGCGGCCGGCTTTCCCTCGATCGTCGCGTTTATCGCTGTCTCTTGCGGATGCACGTGCATCTGCTATTGAAAATTCCTGTGCAGCGGCGCACGGTATCTCGGAGACGGGCTGGCGGCAGGACGGGGTGAGCAAAGTGCGGGATCGACAGGGCGGGTCGAACGCGGGCTCGGGCTGGCCGGTGTTGACCCTCGCCGAGGCGGACTATCTCTTCGGCGCCGGGACGTTGTACCTGCTCGTCACCCGGGTGCGCTGGAACGCGCCACAGCGCCACGAGGACGAGGTGTGGTACGAAGTCGACGGCGTCGAAATGACCGTCGACGGGCGCAAGGTGGTCCCCCGCACGGCCGTCGTGCGCGGCAGTCGACTTCGGACTCTGCCCCGTAACAGCCGATATCTGGGGCCTTGACATGCGAGGCGCCTCTGCGACCTGGTCCCCCACGCGCGTCGATGCGGTCGCCGTCGCGACGATTCACTCAGCTCCGGGCTGCGCAGGCAAGTTGGTGGGCGTACGAGTCGCGCAAGGCGTCCGGGGTGGTGGCCCGGTCGAAGTGCCAGCCTTGTCCGAGACCGACCCGCAGGCCGGCCAGGGTGGAGGCGTCCTCGCCGGTTTCGATTCCCTCGGCGACGACGTGCGCGCCGATCGCGTCGGCCAGTTCGACCAGGGCGTGCACCACGGCGTTCAGGATGGGATCGCCGGCGACCCCGGCGACGATGCTGCGGTCGAGTTTGATGATGTCGGGGCTGGTGATGACGATGTGCCGCAGGGATGAGAAGCCGGCGCCGACGTCGTCGATCCCGAGCCGCATGCCGCGGTCCCGCAGGGGTGCGAGGGTCGCCCGGAGGGCGTCGTAGTCGTGGAGTGCGGGGTGGTGGGGGGGGGCGGGTTCGAGGCGGTCGCGGGGCGGGGGGGCGGGCCGGGG
>NZ_JBFBAD010000134.1:8511-26827 GCF_040682075.1 Actinoplanes sp. NPDC051411
CCGGCGTCGACCCCGCGGCGATGGCCGGGGCCCCGGGGGGGTGCGGGGGGGGCCGGGGGGGCTTGGTAGCGGTCCCGGGTGTGGGCGTCGCCTGGCTCGAGTACGACGCGATCGAGGGGCAGGTGGCCGAGCAGGTCGAGGCAGGCCGGGGTGGCCAGCGTCCGGGCGGAGACGTTCATCGCGACGTAGCCGGACACGTGGGGGAGATGGGCGGCGGCCTGCCGCAGCGCCAGAATCTCCAGGTGCTCCCGTTGCCCGATCGCCTCGGCCTCGGCGAAGACGACGTCGGGCGGCTGGTTCCACTGTTGCGGGAAGCGGGAGAGAGCCTCGGATCCGACCCGGTGCCCGGTCGCCAGGTCGACGATCGGTTGCAGCAGGACGACCGGCCCGCCGTCGTCGATCAACGGCTGGAGCCGGCCGCCGATCTCGGCGTTGCGGCGCCGTTTGCGGACGTCGGGCTCGAGAAGCATGGCGGCGGCGTGGGCCAGCACCTCCATCAGCGCGCGGTCGCGGTCGGTCAGCTCCTTCTCGGCGGTGAACCCGGCCGCGCAGAACGAGCCGTAGACCGAGCCGTCGCTGAGCAGGACGGGCACCGAGACGAAGCTGCGGACACCCATCTGCGCCCCCGGCAACCGCATCGCGTCGGGAAACTCTTCGACGTCCGGGATGACCGACGGGAGGCGCCCGTCCATGACCGCCTGGCAGAAAGACGTCTCCTGCGGTTGCGTGGCGCCGTCGCTCAGCGGGGCCGGGGAGGCCGATTCGACCACTTCGAGGTGCTGGGTGAGGCCGTCCATCCGGCTCAGGAACGCCAGGCTGAGCCCCAGCGACCCCTTGGCGGCGCGCAGCAGGTCAGCGATCTGCTGCGCCGTGTCGCCACGCTCTTTCACCATGACGTCTCCTCGTAGCGCGTCCGTCCCCGTACTTTCACTATCGACCGCGGGCGCTCTGCTCCTGAGGGCGACCGGGGCGGGGTGTCATCAGCGTTGCGGCAGGTCGCGGCGGCGGAAGGCGACGAATCCGGCCAGCACCAGCACGATGGCGAGGCCGCCCAGCACGGCCAGGCCGCCGGGGTCGGCCGTTCCCAGCGGAGGGTTCCCGGCCTGCGTTGTGGGTGCGAGGTCGAGCACCCACTGTGCCAGCTTCAGGCCGGGCCCGAGGAGGGCGAGGAACGCTGCCGCGGCGTACGCCGCCCAGGTGAGCCCGAAGCCTCGGGGCCAGAAGCCGAACAAGGCCAGCGCGAGCCCGGCGAACACCAGTTCCGCCGGCAGGTAGTCCAGGGCGGCCCGCATGACCGGGCCGGACTCACCGGTGTTCCCGAGCGACCACGCGGTCGACAGCGCGAGAACCGCTGACGAGATGACGACGAGGAGCACCAGCCCCGCCCCGATGACGCTGCCGTGGATCGCCAGCCAGCGGAGGCGGGAGAGCGTGCCGGCGAGCCGGACCTCCAAGCGGCCCTCGGTCTCCTCGGTGCGGAGCGTGCCGATCGCCTGGACGACGTACCCGGCGGCGATGATCGCGAGGTAGAGCTGGGTCGCGGCGACGAAGCCGTCCCGCGGCCGTCCACCGCCGACGCCCATGGCCTCGGCGAGCGCGTCGTTGCCGGCCATCGCGTCGAGCAGCTGCCGGCTCAGCGAGCCCATCATGGCGGTGAGCAGGATCCCGCCCGCGAGCCAGCCCACGGTCGCCGGCCGGTGGATCCAGATCGCGAAGCCGACCGGCCGTCGCCGGAGCCGAGTGGCACGTGCCCGGCTCGGGCCGCGGCTCAGCAGGGCGCTCCCGACATCGCGGCGAGCGGCCAGCCGGACGGCGGCGCCGCCCGAGGCGACACCGGCGACGGCCGGGATGAGGAGCACCCACCACCGCTGCTCCCCGAACGGTGCCGTCTTCTCCGCCCAGCCCAGCGGCGACAGCCAGGTCAACCAGCCCGTCGTCGTGTCGCCGACGCCGCGCAGAACATACGCCGCGGCCAGCGCGATCAGGCTTCCGGTATAGACATCGCGGGTGTGCGGCACGAGTTGCGCCAGCAGGGCGGCGAATCCGGCGAACGTGAGGGCCAGCGCGCCGAGCGCCGCGCCGTAGAGGATCGATCCGGACACCGCGACGCCGCAGGCGGCCAGTCCCGCGCCGAACAGAACGGACGTGAGGACCACGGCCGCGGTCGCGACGATGAGGGCCGACAGAACCGGCTGGTGCCGGGCGATCCGGCCGCCGAGGACCGTTTCGAGGCGGCCGGACTCCTCCTCGCGTCGCGTCGAACCGGCGATCAGCCCGATGCCCAGCAGCGGAAGCAGGAACGAGGCCAGGAGCCCGAACTCGTCCTGGATCACCCCGCCCAGAGTGTCGATGCCTTCGACGTGGCCGTTGATGGCGGCCAGCGCGCGGCCGGACGTGACCGCCGCGGCGTACGTGTGAATCTTGGCGGGGGTGTCGTAGAGGCCGGCGACGGCCGCCGCCGTTCCGATCATGCCCGCGGCGAGGGCCAGTACCCAGACGAGAATGCCGCGACGGCGGGTGCGCCAGACGATGTCGGCCATGACGCCCAGGCCGTGCCGGTGCGCGCTCATCGCTCGGCGCCGGCGAGCAGGTCGGCGGCTTCCCCGTACGTGCGCAGGAACAGCGCGTCGAGACTCGGCGGTGTGACGGTCAAGGTCTGGATCCGCGCGGCGTGCAGCCGCCCGATCCCGGCGTCGAGGTGCTCCGCGTCGATCGTGAACCTGATGTCGACATGCCCGTCCAGCCGTTCGGAGAGGTAGCCGGCCACGCCGTCGGCGCCGTCCAGGCCCTCGGGTTCCGCGGCGGTGACCGCATGCACGGACGTCTGCGTGTGGCGGCGCAGATCGGCGAGGCTGCCGGTGGTGACGGTGCGGCCCCGGCGGATGATGCTCACCCGGTCGGCCAGCGACTCCACCTCGCTGAGGATGTGGCTGGACAGCAGCACCGTGACGCCGTCTTCCTTCCGCTCACGCACGCACTGCTGAAATACCTGCTCCATCAAGGGGTCGAGTCCGGACGACGGTTCGTCCAGTACGAGCAGGTCGGCCTCCGCGGCCAACGCGGCCACCAGGGCGATCTTCTGGCGGTTTCCTTTGGAGTAGTCGCGGATCCGCTTCGCCGGATCGAGATCGAAGCGCTCGATCAGGTGTTCGCGGCGCTTCTCGTCGACTCCGCCGTGCGTGGCGCCGAGCACGTCCAGGCACTGCCGGCCGGTCAGGCCGGGCCACAACGCGACATCGCCGGCGACGTACGCGAGGCGCCTGTGCAGCTCGGCGGCGGCCCGCCAGGGATCGGCGCCGAACAGGCCGACGCGACCGCCGGTGGCCCGGATCAGTCCGAGCAGGATGCGGATGGTGGTGGATTTGCCGGCCCCGTTGGGGCCGAGGAAGCCGTGCACCTCGCCCGGGCCCACGGTCAGGTCCAGGCCGTCGAGGGCACGGACCTTCCCGAAGGTCTTGACGAGTCCCTGAATCTGAATGACGGGGGTGTGGTCGGTCACGAGGGTTCCTCCCCGGGTGCGCCCGCGAACGCACCCTCGGTGTAGACGGCCGCGACCTCTTTGGCCCAGCGGGTGATGCCCTCCGGAGTCAGGGGATCGACCCCGATGGCGGCCGCGACCTGGTTGCGCAGCAGGATCAGCGCAAGGTCGTTCACCAGCAGAAACGCGGCCCGGACGGCCGGGTCCTCACCCCGCCGGGCGGCACCCTTCTCGGTCATGGCGTCGAGCAGCCGGCGGGTCAGGGCGTACCAACGACCGAACAGCGCCGCGCCCGCCGGGTCGTTGGTGAGCATCAAGCGGCGCAGGTAGGCGGGCAGCGGGGAACCGTGCGGAAAGGCACGCGCGAACATCTCGGCCACCGAGCCCCAGCCGTCCCCGGTCAGCGCCTCGGCCAGGGCCTGGTCGTCCATCGCGAACAGCGAGTCGAAGGCCTGCGCGGCATGGTCGTCCACCGCCGCGCGCAGTCCGTCCTTGCTGCCGAAGTGATGCACCACGAGCGCTGGTGACACGCCGGCCGCCGCGGCGATCTCCCGGACCGTGACGGCATCGGGCCCGCGCTCGGCGAACAGGCGCAGGGCGGCGTTACGGATGTTCGCTCGTGCGGTGAGGTCGCCGTCGTCGGTCGCTGAACTCATGTTCAGCATACTAAACGCTTGTACAGCCCAGTCAAGTCGACCGCCCGCGGCGTCCCGCGCCTGAGCGAGTTTGAACGCTTCTGCCGACAAGGTTCCGGATTGTGGCGCCGCCGATGGCCGGGCCGTTACGAAGGTGACATCGACAAGCTCTGATCTCTGCCTTGAAGGAGCAGTGGTATGAAACGACTGATCGCCGTCCTCGCGGCAGTCCTGGGTGCCCTCGCGGTCGCCCAACCGGCCCAAGCCGCGACGGTCACCCGTTACCCCGGCACCGTCTGGTATGACACCTCGGGCAACGTCATCCAGGCCCACGGCGGCGGCATCACCAAGGTCGGCAGCACCTACTACTGGCTCGGCGAGGACAAGACCAACGGGTCGCCCTTCCAGAACATCAAGTGCTATTCCTCGACCGACCTCAAGAACTGGGCCTTCGTCCGCAATGTCCTGACCCGCCAGTCCAGCGGCGACCTCGGGCCGAACCGGATCGTCGAGCGGCCGCATGTCATCTACAACGCCGCCACTTCGACGTACGTCATGTACATGCACATCGACAACGCCAACTACTCCGAGCGTAAAGCCGGTGTCGCCACCAGCGGCAGCGTCTGCGGCGCCTACACCTACCGCGGCAGTGCCAAGCCCCTGGGCCACGACAGCCTCGACGACAGCCTCTTCCTCGACGGCAGCACCGGCTACTTCATGAGCGAGGACCGCACCAACCAGAAGCTCCAGATCTACCGCCTGTCCGCGGACTTCCTCAGCATCTCGGCGCTGGTCAAGACTTTGAACCAGTACGAAGCCCCGTCCATGGCCAAGATCGGCAGCACGTACTACATCTTCGGCTCGCACCTGACCGGCTGGTCGACCAACGACAACCAGTACGCCACCGCCGGCTCGATCACCGGCACCTGGTCGTCGTTTCGAAGCTTCGCCCCGTCCGGCACGAACACCTGCAACTCGCAGGCGACCTGGATCATGCCGGTCGCCGGGTCCAGCCGGACCAGCTACATCTTCATGGGCGACCGGTGGAACTCGGGCAACCTCACCGACTCGCGATACATCTGGGAGCCGTTGACGATCAGCGGCACCACCGCGTCGATGGCCTGCCGCGACTCCTGGACCATCGACGCCTCCACCGGCGTCACCGGCTGAGGAGAACCACCAGGGGAGCAGGCGATACGCGCCAGGGTCATCGACGGCCCTGGCGCGTACCCAGCTTTTTTCAGAGGCCCCAGCCGTACCGGACACGGTCGCGTCCGGACGCGTTGCGTACGGTCAGGGTGAGGTTCGTTCCGCTGCCGCCCATGGAGAACATCGAGTATGGGTCGTAGCCGTTGGCGCCCGGCTTGCCACCCAGAGCCGGCCAGTACGCCCCGCCCATGTTGTTGTCACGCATGACCTGCGTGACGCCGCGGAGGTAGGTGACGAAATTGGTCGTGTCGGTGCTGCTGCCGTAGTTGAGGCCGTTGTCCATCTGCGCGCCGAATTCCGTCACGACCGCGCGGGAGGCGCAGCTGCCGAGCCGGGTCTTCATGAGATCCTGCCATCCCGCGGTGTCGTGCGCGCCGTAGAAGAACGTGTAGATGTGGAACGCGAACAGCGTCGAGCTGAAGCGGCTGTCACCGCACAGGTCGCGGAGATCCTGGCTGTAGCCGGTGCCGCTGATGAGCACCCGGCTCTTGTTGGCACCGGTGTGCGTGGTGAGCCAGCTTGCCGCGAGGTTGCGCCAGTCCGCCGACGAGTAGCCGTGCGGCTCGTTCATCGGCTCGAGGTAGACGTTGCCGTTGCCACCGTAGGCGTTGATCACGGTGGTCCACATGGAGTTCCACGCGCTCACGTTCGTGATCTTGCCGCCGGAGGCGTTCTGGTCCTCCCAGTAGCCGAGGATCACTTTCCAGCCGCGGCCGGTGGCGGCGTCGATGGTGCCCTTGTAGCTGTTCCACCACGAGGTGCCCACCGTGGACGCGTTGACCGGCAGCCGGACGGTGTTGACGCCCATGGATGCCATGTCGTCGTAGAGCGCGTTGGCCTTGGCTTTGACGGTCGCGTAGCTGTCGGACGAGCTCAGGCCCCGCAGCACGAGCGTTCCGGTGCTGAAGTTGTCGCCCAGCACCGCCCAGTTCATGCCTTTGAACTGATTGGTGGCCGCGCTGGCCGGCGATGGGAGGCTGACGGCGGCGATCGGCATCAGCGTCAGTGCGGCCAGGGTGCTGACGACGGTACGCCGGAGCGACCGCCGGCGAGGCGCCGATACCCCATCACTTCCAGAAACATCCTTGGTAATTCGGGACTTGGTGCTCTGCCGGTTCGTCACGGCTCGTCCTTCCTGACGGGGGGCTGTCGCCAGCGGTGCGGATCCGTGCCGTGCGGCCTGATCGGCGCACCGCTTCGCAACATTTCGGCAAAACTCTAGAAATTCGATGGGAGCCGGATCCATCATCCGAGCCGATTCGTTCAGACCCAGTCAAAGACGAACGTCGGTGCTAGCGTCGTCGCCGCCATCGGCTCGCTGTTCGCGTGGGGACAATGGCGGCCCGACGGGCTGAAGGAGCCGAGGATCCGATGACATGGCAGATGCACTCCAGCTGACGGTCGAGCGGCCGGCGATCGTCTCGGCGGCGTGGCGGCGCTCCGGGCCAGTGGCGCGTTCGCTCAGGTGGAGGCGGTCGGCAACGGCGGGTACTGGCGGCTGACCACCGAGGACTGGCGGGACTTCGGGCAACCCGTGGCCGAACCCGTCTTCCCGGTGCTGGCGCCGGTGTTGTGCCCGGGCGAGCCGCTGCCGGACGCGCCAGACGATCCGCCGTTCTACGTGCCTCGCCGTAACGCCGCCGAGCTGCAGGGCTCACCGTCAAGGGCTATTCCGGCCGAATCCTGATGGCCCGCACCGGCGGCGGACCCTATTCCGGCGGCGCCTCGGCGCTGTTCGAGGAGGACCGCGGTGGCGGCTGGCACTGGATCCAGCTCGACGGCGATGCGCCGGCGGGCTGAGCGAGTCGGTCACCGTCACTGGGGCGCCGGCTATTTCGGCGTATGTCCTGGACAGTGATGTCGCCGACGTGGAGGCGCTGACCCCGAGCGGCCGGCGCTGGCACACGTACCTGCATCCGGAGGTCGCGGCGCGGGACGGCGCGCCGCGCCTTACCGAGACGCCGGATGTGGTTCTGCGGGCGGCGCTGGACTGGTCCGGCCGGGCGGGCTTGACCGCCGCCGTCCGCGACGTGCTCACAGCGCACGGCTCGCTCGCAAAGGACACGTTCGCCGAGTTGGTCGGCGCCCTCGGAGTGCCGCGAGACTGAGCCGATGGACACCTGCTGCATCGCGGCGCGGTTGGGGCGACGACCCCCATCTTCAATGAAACTGCGTTGATCGGGACCGGTGTTAACGTGTCACACGACCCCAATTGTCCTCTGATTCCGAACGATCGGATTCTCGTCGCCTCAATCACTTCTCGCTGAGTCCCTGGGCTTACGGCGGCTGACCCCGCGATGACCTAGATCGAGGATTACCCGACCCTGCCCGAGAGAAGGCGCCTGAGGAACTTGCGCCCGTTGGCATTGCGCGCTTGGACCTCCCACCGGGCGAGGTCGCTGCAGGTGGTTACGGTCTCAGGGTGATCGGGGCCAAGAATCTGTCGCTGGTGAGTGAGAAGGTCTCGCAACTCCGAAACGGCACCGACCGCGTCTCCTCCCTCCCCCCGCCAGCAGGCGAGCATGCGGCGTGCGGCCAGCGTGTGTGGGTGATCTGAACCGAATATGCGCAGTTTGTCATTCAGCAAGTCATGCATGTCGA
Organism: Actinoplanes sp. NPDC051411; assembly: GCF_040682075.1. Classification (NCBI taxonomy): domain Bacteria; kingdom Bacillati; phylum Actinomycetota; class Actinomycetes; order Micromonosporales; family Micromonosporaceae; genus Actinoplanes; species Actinoplanes sp. NPDC051411. The sequence continues at coordinate 16,435 of NZ_JBFBAD010000134.1, forward strand.
TTATGGCGTCGCCCCGGTTCCCTGCATACGAGCGCCACTGGGCGAGGTTGCCGCGGGTGATCAGGACGTCGGGGTGATCGTCGCCGAGTATCCGCACCTGGTCGGGGAGTAGGCGTTCATAGGCGACTACGGCGCTCGCTGCATCGCCAGCCCGGCCACGCCAGAAGGCCAGGAATCCGCGAGTGTTCAACGTGTCGGGATGATCTTGGCCGAGAATCCGGAACTGCTCCCTGAAGAGGTTCTGCAGGGCTTCAACAGCACCCTTCGCGTCACCCGATCTGCCCCGCCAACGAGCGAGATGATGACGAGTCGTCAGGGTGTCGGGGTGCTCTTCGCCGAGTATCCGTACCTGATCATCCAACAACAGGCGCAGACCCGTGACGGCACCGCTCGCATCACCGGCCTCTCCTTGCCAGCGGGCGAGATGGTGACGAGTGGTCAGCGTGTCGGGGTGGTCGGGGCCGAGGACTCGTAACTCGTCGATAAGTAGATGCTCATAGGCAGCGGCGGCGCCCGAGGCGTCGCCGGCCTCCGCGCGCCATCGGGCGAGGTGTTGGCGGGTGGCGAGGGTGTCAGGGTGATCCGGGCCAAGTACGCGTAGACCGTCAATGAGTAGCTCTTCAAACGCGACGGCGGCTCGCTGGACGAGACCGGTTTCACCGAAACTCTGGCCAGCACGGAACAGCACCGGGTGGGCCTTGGGCAGCAGCAAAATGTCGCCGGCGTTGTGGCGTAGGCCGCGGCGTTTGCCCGCAGCATCTCGCTGCGCACCGGGTTGCGTTCGATCACCGGCCAAATGCGAATAAGTGCGTCGGCGGCGGCCTGGGCTGCGGCAGCGAACTGACGGGCTACGGTCCCTTCGCGCGTGACCCGCTGGACGAGAGCGTGGACTCGGATCGTTCCGGCTTGCCGGTCATAGGTGACAAGATTAAGACGATGGAGAGTGTGCAGCGCTTCGTTTACGCCCTGCTCATCGGCCTGAGACGCGACGGTGCCGTTGCCACGATTGCTGCCTAGGTAGCCCAGGACCGGTTCAGTACTGAATAGCTCGGCAGGGACGTTGTTAGCGTCCAGGATCGCGGCGATCGCCAGTACCGGACCTGCCAAACCTCGAGGAGCGGCGTCGTTGGCGGCCTCGATGGAAAGCGACCAGGTTGCCGCGACGGTGGTCCGATGGTCATCGGGAAGGGCATCCTCGTGCGGGACGAGATCGGTCAGGTGATTCATTCGATCGGCAAGTCGCAGGCGATAAGTGGCGGCATCGAGGCCTCTGTCGCGGATGAACGCCGCGGCCTGTGCCACCGCAATGGGTAGCTGGCCGAGATCTTCGGCGAGAAGTTCCACATCGCCGTTGCGGGTGCGCTCACCGAGGGCGCGGGTGAGGTAGTCGACCGACTCGCGGGCGGTAAATAGATCGACTTTCACAAGGGTTCGGCCATCGGTATGCAGGACGGCATCGCGGCGACGGGTGGTCGCGATTGTACGGCCACTGGGGTTTCCTGGTGGCCACCAACCTGCCGCATCGGCCGGAGCGTCCAGGTTGTCCAACACGATCAGCCAACTCCGACGCGTACGTTCCAGCCAGCCCACGAAGCGCGCGGCAGCGCCTTCGGGCGAGCTGTTCGCATCGGCTAGCCGAAGCTCACGTGCTGCCTCGGCATAGGCGGCGACGATCGCGTCCTGGCTTGAGGCTACGACCCACACCAGCACGTCCAGCTCGGCTGCGGCAACCATCCGGCGAGTGAACTGAGCAGCCAACTGGGTTTTGCCGACACCGCCCATTCCGGAAAGGACCTGTGTTAATACCGCGGTATGTCCCATCTGGGCAGCCTTGGCTAGGTCGGTACTTACCTGTCGGTTCTGAAACCAGGCCGCTTGCGGTGGAATCCGACCCACCTGCACCAGGCTCTGCGCTGACAAGCGCTGACGAACAACCCGGCGTGCATCGCGACGGTCGAGAACAATCGAAGTCAATGCGAACACGGCGGCCAGGATGCCTGCGACCCAACTGGCCTGCTCCATGCCAGCCCACCCAAGGTGGGGCAATCGCCAGACTGACGGCCGCCGCCACGCCAAAGCCCCTGCGCCGGCGAACACGAGCGCCATGATCAGCAGCATCACCCGAAACCGCCGCCGAGGTCGCTTGCCGAACATTCGAGTCACTGCACCATCATCGGTGCTCCATGCCAATAGCCGGACGATCTGGGAATAGCGATTCGGAGCGTGCGTTAGCCGCCTGCTCCTTGCTCTTCGTGCTCTGGCCCGCTTCGGTCTGTAGAGGTGGGTAGTGATCTGGTCGGCGCTGAGTCGTCTGGCGATGTCGAGGTGGAAGCCTGTGTCGTTGTGCCGAGTGGCTTCCTCGGCCAGTTTGAGAACGTGCCGAGTCGAGTCGGCGCCGCTCGTCCGAGTCACGCTTCTGCGCGTGTCGACGGAGGCGACGCGAGGGCGGCGTAAAGCGTGCCCGGCCCGAGCGTCACCCCGACCTGCTCGGCGACATTGGTCGTGATCGCGTAGCCGTGCTTCGCCCCGTCGGCCAGGCTGGCCAGGACCAGCAGACCCGAGCCCGGCCAACGACCCAGTTCGTCCGCACGCCTTACTCCGTCCACCGCTCTATCGCGCTGATTACTACGCCGAGCGATTTAGCGCTCGATTCCGGACGCCGCCGATCTCCCCGTCGGCGCGGTGCATGCTGGCAATCCGGAGCGGCGGGCATCACGTCGGTCGCCGCCGGGCGGATCTGCCAGAGCCACCGGCCGGCCGCCGACCCCTGCACCGCGGGCCGGCGAGGGCCCTGGCGGCGTAGTGGCTGGTCTCGGCGCTAGTGGACGGAACCGCCCGTCGTAGGTGCGCGAAGGACGAGTTGGCGGAACTGCCCGGGGGCGGCGGACGCGCCGAGTCCCCCGGGCAGTCGTGATCACTGCGGTCCGTTGATCGCGGCGATGCAGGCCACCACGCCGCCGCGGGCGTTGTTCACGGTCGAGACGAACCGGAACGAGTTCGATGTGAAGTCGACCCGGGTCTTGCGGGAGTCGTACATGTCCCGGTAGAGCTTCGACAGATCGTCCGGCGGCGTGTCCAGCCAGCGGGCGTTGGTGCCGTTGTCGCTGGTGTACGGCACGGCGAACATGTGCGCCCAGCTGAGCGACGACGTGGTCGAGGTGAAGACGGCCACCCCTTCGGCGCCGCGGAAGCCGATGTTGCGATCGGCGAAGTAGAACCCGGCGAAGACGATGTTGTCCGGGTCGCCGGGGCCGAAGCTCACCCGCTGCTTCAGTTGCAGCGTGGGGGAGTCGAGCCCATCGGAGTTGTCCTGCATGAAGTTGACCATCTCGCCGTGCTCCATGTGCAGGTTGCCGCCGGCCTGGTCCCACCGGGCGACGGCGAAGTTCTCGTCGGTGTTGTTGATGACGACGCCGAGGATCTTCTTCGGGTTCTCGTACAGCAGGTAGAAGAGCAGCGCGGCGAGCACCACCACGACGGCGGTGATGGCGGTCTTCATGCCGATGCCGGTGATGCCGAGCTTCATGGCCGCCAGCAGCTTGGATCCGGCCCGCAGGGCTTTGATGACCCCGACCGCCATGGGTACGCCGACCGAGATGACGGCGCCGGCCGCCATCTGGGCCACGAGCTGGCCGACGGTGGTCGACGTGGCCATCAGCTCGAACCGCTTGGTCAGGGTGAACACGTAGTCGTACACCTTCTGCCCTTCGTACCCCTGGAGGGTGAGGGCGTCCTTCTCGGAGATCGCCATGTTGGGTTCGGGCTCGATGGCACCCGGCACCGCCGGCAGACCCAGCAGCCACGCGATGGTCGGGTTCTCGGCCGGGTCGGTCGGGTCGGACAGGAAGTCGTTCAGTTGCTCGCGGTCGGCGCGGTCGAGGATGCCCTCCAGCAGAAGCCCGGCGGCGCGGCGGATCCGTTCCGGCTCGGGAACGGCCGGTGAGGTGAGGATCGGCAGCACGTCCACACCCAGCGTCTCGCGCAGGTTCGCGCAGATGCCGAGGGCGAACTCGTGCGGGTTGTCCGCCGTGTACGCGGTCAGGTCGGTCACGGTAGCTCCGTTCGGTTCGTACCGCCCGGCTGTCGGGCGGCTCCCGGCAGACGCCCCGCTACCGTCCTCCTGATACCGACGGTCGGATGCTTGACAAAACGTCAGGCCGCGGCCGATCCGACTCCGAAACAGCTGAACGCGGCCGCGCTGACCGTGTCCTCATCCAGGCCCGTCCCGGCCGCGATCTGGGCCTGGGCCAGGGCTTGCGCCGGGCCGTCTCCCGCGGCCAGGCGCCGGTGCACTGCGATCATGAGTTCCGCCGTCGCCGCGTCCTGGGCCGGAAGAACGCTGGCCAGCACCGTACGGGTGCCGAGGCCGAGCAGCGCCGCGGTCAGCCCCATCAGCTCCTCGCCCGGATGGACGGCGGACAGCCCGCCGTTGCACGCCGACAGGACGACTGTCCGAGGTGGACGGGGCAGCCGTTCCAGGTCGAAGACGGTCAGCGGGCCGTCGGCCAGGTGGAGATACGAGAACATCGGATTGTCCGCCCGGAACGTGCCGTGGGCGGCGACGTGGGCCAGCGGGGCGCCGTCGAGGGCGGCGCTGACGGCGTCGACCGTCGCTTCGGCCGCGATCAGCGTGGCCGCCGCGGGGATCGCCGGCGCCAGTCGCCGGATCTCCTCGTCCGCGTGCCGCAGCCCCGGGCCGGCCACGAGCACCGGCGGCTTGTCCGGCCCGGGCGCCGGTCGTCCGGTGGCGGATTCACCGGCGGCGAGCCAGCTCGACGCCGACGGCGCGATCGTGACCGGCCGCCCGCGGCAGGTCGGCAGCAGCGCCCACGGCGTGGCGTGCAACTCGCCCACCGGCACCACGATCAGTGGGCCGGCGCCGAGGCGGAGACGCAGCGGCCCGAACAGGAAGTCGTCCAGGTGGCGCAGCGCCGACCGGGCCGCCTCCCGGGCGGCCGCGCGGGAAACCGCCGTGCCGTGCCGGTGGACGATGCGGCGCAGCGCGAAACGCAGGGCTTCGAGCTCGCGGCCGAGCTCCGATACCGGCCCGAGGCGCCGGCAACGGAAGCCGGCGGCGGAGACCACCACGGCGTACCGGATGTCGTCGATGTCGAGCAGCTCGACCAGGGTCGCGTCGCCCAGCCGGTCGGGCAGTCGCCGCAGCGAGTCGCCGGTCTCGCGCGAGGCCGCCGAGGCGTCCGCGGCCTGCCAGCTGCGCCGGCGGATCCGCTCCTCCAGCAGTCGCTGTTCGCGCAGCAGCGCCGGCAGGCCGGTGGTCGCGCTTTCGGCTTCCGCGTGCACCCGGCGCAGCTGGGCGAGATCCGCGGCCAGCGCGCTCTCGTCCGGCGGGCGGGTCGGGCGCCGGCGCAGAGCGGTCGCGCGCCACCGTTCGGCCCACCACAGGATCGACCGGGGCCGGCCGCCGCGTACGGCCAGCCGGAGTCCGGCGGTGGCGAGATCGGTGGCGTAACCGCCGGTGAGCGTACGCAGCTCGGTGGCGCCCAGCGCGGCGCTGTACCGGCGCAGCACCGTCATGCCGGCGAGCAGGGCACGCCGCGCCCCCGCGGTGTCCCCGGTGGCCTCCCGCAGCAAGGCTTTGGCGTGCCAGGCCCGCGCACGCAGGTGCGCGGGACCCCGGCGGCCGGCCGCCTCGACCGCGTGCAGGTCGGCGGACGCGGCCCGGAGCAGGCGGGTGGCGTGAGCGGGTTCGGCGGCGGCCCGCGCGAGGGCGAGCCGGGCGGCGTGCAACCGGGCGTCGAGCGCCGGGGCGGCCCATCCGGCCGTGGCGAGCGCGGCCGCCACCTCGCGGGCCCGGCGCAGCCGCGTGTCCTCGGGGCCTCCGCCGGCGCGAAGTTCGACGTATCGGGCCAGCGCGGACCAGGCCGGCCGTTGCTGGCGCGCGAAGGCCCGGCGCGCGGTGGCGGCCGCGGCCCGGGCCGCCGTCACGTCACCGGCGGCGAGGGCGGCCTCGGCGACCATCAGCTGTGCCTGGGCCTCGAACAAGCCCATCCGGCTCGCCTTCGCCGCCTTCAGCGCCGCACCGGCGGTCGCGCGCGCCTCCGGCAGCAACCGCGCGTCCAGCAACAGTTCCGCCCGGTCCATGAGCGCCACCGCCGGGCGCGAGGTGCGGGCGAAGTACTCGTCGGCGCGCTCGTACCAGCGCAGCGCCGCCGGCAGGTCGCCGGCCCGGGCCCGGGCGAAGCCGAGGTTGTGCCGGACCTGGGCGAGCGCGGCGTCCTGCCCCAGCTCCGCGTACCGGTGTTCGGCCGCGAGCAGGTCGGACTCGGCCTGCCGGACGTGGCCCCGGTACGTGTACAGCACGCCACGGTTGGTCAGCGCCCGAGCCTCCCAGAGGGAATCGCCGAAGCGGCGGAAGTCGGCGATCGCACTCGTGTAGCCGGCCATCGCCTCATCGAATCGGCTGAGCCGATCCAGGATCAACGCCCGCTGCATCGTCAGCCGGGCCGCCGGCAGCCCCTGCAGTGCCGGTGCCGCCGCGTCGATCTCCCGCAGCGCCCGGTCCGGCCGCCCGGCCTCGGCCAGCACCAGGGCCAGGCTCATGCGTGCCTCCGCGGCCGGCCGGGCCAGGCCGCCGGTGTCCGCGAGCCGGACCGCGCGGCGCAGGTGCCTCAGCGCGGCGCGCGAGTCGTTCAGCTCGCGTGCTGCCAGCCCGAGCGCCCGTTCGGCGACGCATTCCTCGGCTCGATCGCCGGCCGGCCGGGCTCGGCGTCCGGCGTCGAGCGCCAGCTCGCGGGCGCGACGGGGATCGGCCTGTACGACGTGCAGCGCGGCGGCTGCGGGGCTGCCGGACGGTTGGTTCACGCGTACCGCCACGCTGCGATCGTGCCACAGCGGATAGCTGTCCGGAAGCTGACGCCTACCGTACGTATCAGCGTCGATGGGGTGACCGTCCGTCCCGCCGTACCCGAACCGACCGGCCGGCTTTCCACCGAACTGGAGTGACGAGATGCCCGCACCGCAGGACCCGCTGAACAGCTACCGCACCCGCCGGCAGGCCCGGCTCTCCCGGCTGCCGTGGCTGCGGCCGGCCACGGCCGGTTACCCGCCGGCGTGGTACCGCGCCGACGAACTGCTGATCACTCTGGAGGGCCGGGACCACGTGATGCGGTTCCTGCACGGCAACCCGGCGTTCCCGGATCCGCAGGGCGACGAGGAGGTGACGCCGGGTGTGTACCGGCTGCACGTCCCGGGCATCGACGTGCTCGCCGCCGTCCGAGGCATCCATCGCGCGCTTCCCCAGGGCGTACGGGTGGCCAGTCCGCACCACGTCTTCCAGGCCAGTCCGTTCAACCATGGTGGACCGTACGGTCCACCGGCGCCCGCGGCGCCCACCGCGCTGGCCGCACCCGCGGCGACCGGTGGCAGCAGCCCGGTCGCCGTCTCGATCATCGACACCGGGCTCTGGAGCCGGACCCCGCTGCCCAGTACGTTCCTGCGGGCGAACGGCGTCGAGTACGAGGAGGCCACCGACGTGGATCGGGACGGCGTCCTCGACGGGGACGTCGGGCACGCCAACTTCATCGGGGGCGTCTACGCCGCGCACGCCGTCGAGTCGCGGCTGAGCGTCGTCAAGGTGCTGGACACCTTCGGGGTGTGCACCGAGGCCGACGTCGTGGCGGCGCTGGCCCGCATCGATCCGGGAACCCAGATCATCAACCTGTCGCTCGGCGGGTACACCATCGACAACCAGCCGCCCCTGGCGGTCGCGCAGGCCCTGCGGACGGCCCTGTCGGGCCAGGACCGGGTGGCCGTGGCGGCCGCCGGCAACGACGGCAACAGCACCGATCCGTTCTGGCCGGCCGCCTTCGCCGGAGCCGGCGCCTCGTGGAGCGACCAGATGGTCGCGGTGGCCGCGCATGACGGGCAGCAGCTGTGCGACTGGAGCAACACCGGATCATGGGTGACACTCGCGGCGCCGGGTGCCGGCATCCGCAGCACGTTCATCGACGATCCGGTCTTCCCCCAGGGCTGGGCCACGTGGAGCGGCACCTCGTTCGCGACACCGCACGCCGGCGCCGCGATCGCGAAACTGGTCACCGGTGCCGGTCCGGTGGCGGCGCTCGCCGGCCTGAAAGCCGCCCCGCACGCCCGCATCGGCGGCTGCCCGGCGCTGACGTGAACGATCCACATAGGCCATCGCGGGACTAGGCTGTGGTGTCATGGATCACGACGTAGTCGCCGTCTCGTTCCATGCCGCGGCGGCCGGCGATCAAGGGGCCTGGAACAAGATCGTCGAACGGTACGCCGGCCTGGTCTGGGCCGTGGCGCGCAGCTTCCGGCTCAGCTCGGCCGACGCGGCCGACGTGAGCCAGGCGGCCTGGCTGCGGCTGGTGGAACGCATCGATCAGGTACGCGACGCGCAGGCACTCGGCTCGTGGCTGGCCACCACGACCCGCAACGAGGCGGTGAATCTGATGCGCAAGCGGCGGGACGTGCCCGTGGCCGAATTCGACGCGACCGCGATGCCCGGCGAGGAGCAGGAGGACCCGTCCTACGGGGTCGTCACGGCCGCCCGCGACGAAGAGCTGTGGCAGGCGTTCCGCCGCCTGCCCGCGCGCTGCCAGGAGATCCTGCGCGTCCTGGTGGTCGAGCCGGCGGACGGGTACGCCGCCGCGGCCGCCGCCCTCGGCATGCCGATCGGGTCGCTCGGCCCGTCGCGGTCGCGCTGCCTGGCCAGTCTGCGTAACGACCTGCATCACTCGGGAAGGGAAGGCGCGGCCAGTGACCACGAGTGACGACGAACGTTTCGGCGGCGACTCCGACGACGAGCTCGCGGCCCGGCTCGGCCGACTGCTCGGCGAGATGGATCCGGTCCCCGATCAGGTCGTCGAGGCCGCGGGCGCGAGCCTCGGCTGGCGTGCGCTCGACACCCAGCTCGCCCGGCTCGTCGCCGAGAGCCTGGAGACAGCGGGCGCGGTGCGGGGCGGCGGGGTGTGGCTGCTGACGTTCGAGGCCGACGGTCTCACGCTGGAGATCGAGGTCAGCCGCTCCGGTGACCGGCTGCGCATCGTCGGGCAGGTAGTCCCGCCGCGGAGCGCCCGGCTCCGGGCGGAACAGCCGGGCACCACGACCGAGGCGACCGCCGACGAGCTGGGCCGCTTCTCGATGCCCGACCTGCCGGCGGGGCCGACCCGCTTCACCTGTACGGCCCCGGGTGTGAACATCACGACCGAATGGACATTGCTGCGCTGACCTCGATGATGGCGTCGACCGGCCCCCTAGCGGACGGTCCGCTCGGCCGCCGCGCTCCCGGAGTGGCCGCTCCGGCTTCGCGTTACGCCCGATCAGGAACCGGATCAGGGGGCGGCGGAACCGGAGGAAGTGGCCGCGGCAGTGCTGTGCCTGGTCTCGCCGGCCGGGGCGTACGTGACCGGGCAGACGCTGCCGGTCGACGGCGGCTGGGTCACCACCGCCCCGGCCCTGCCCCTCGGCTGAACTTGTCGTCGACAACGCGGCGCCGGAGATCGATCACCGTCACCGGGCACTCGACCGGGCCGTCTCCGTTCCTTAAGCTCTCCGGAACCGAACCGTGGCGCTGAAAGGACGAGTCGATGGCCGAGCGCGACGATCCGGACCTGGCGGCCCGGCCGGAGTTGCACACCGATCGCCCCCATCCGGCCCGCGTCTACGACTTCCTGCTCGGCGGCAAGGACAACTTCGCCGCCGACCGGGAAGCCGCCCGCAAAGGCCTGCAGGCCAACCCGGACAGCCGGATCCCGCCCCGCGAGAACCGGCTGTTCCTGCGCCGGGCGGTACGGTTCCTGGCCGAGCAGGGCATCGATCAGTTCCTCGACATCGGCACCGGAATACCGAGCGCCCCCAACGTGCACCACGTCGCCCAGCAGATCAACCGCCGGGCCCGGATCGTCTACGTCGACAACGACCCGATCGTGCTGGCTCACGCCCGCGCGCTGCTGACCAGCCATCCCGACGGCCGCACCGACTACATCGACGCCGACCTGCGCGACGTCGACACGATCCTCGGCTCGGCGCGGCTGAAGGACACGATCGACCGCGACCGCCCGGTCGCGCTGCTGCTCTTCGCGATTCTTCACTTCGTCGGCGACGAGGACGATCCCTGGACCATCGTCGCGCGGCTCCTGAGCGCGTTGCCGTCCGGCAGCTACCTGGCCCTGTCGCATCTGACCGGCGACTTCCGTCCCGAAGCCTGGGCGCAGGTGGCGGAGGTCTACCGCCGTCAGGGCGTCACCATGAAGGTCCGGTCGCGGGCTGAGATCGAGCGGTTCTTCACCGGGCTCGAGCTGGCCGATCCGGGTCTGCGCGTCCTGCCGGCCTGGCGGCCGGACCGGGCCGAGGGGGGCGGCGGGCCGGGGCCCGCCGACGCCCCGGTGTGGGTGGTCGGCGCCGGGGC
>NZ_JBFBAD010000135.1:0-26695 GCF_040682075.1 Actinoplanes sp. NPDC051411
GGGTCGGCCACAACCGGGACGAGTGCGCCCGCCTCCCCGTCGAGCACCTCGACGATCGGCAAGGCGGCCACCGCGAGCCAGGGCGCGCCCTCCTCAGCGGCGGCCGCGTCGATCGCCGTTCCCGGTTCCCCGATCATCACCGAGAACGGGTCGGTGCGCCTGACCGCCACCTACAAGACCGCGTCGGCGACGGCCGGGCTGCTCGGCTACCAGATGACGGTCACGGTGGCCAACCAGGGCACGGGATCGAAGACCGGCTGGGTGCTGACCGTGACCCTCCCCCGGCCGACCCTGCTGGTGTCCGGGGTCCAGGGTGCGAAGGCGACGCAGAACGGTTCGGTGTGGACGTTCGTGCCCGACGCCACGACCTCGACGGTCGCGGCGGGCGGCTCGGTGCAGGTGGTCTTCGGCGTCCACGGCGCAACCCTGATCGACGCGGCGCCGCAGGACTGCCGCATCGACGGCAACCCCTGCAGCGCCTGACATCACCTGCCCCGACTTGGCTGCCCGGACTCGGCTGCCCGGACTCGGCTGCCCAGGGCTCAGCCGCCCGGACTCGGCTGCCCAGTGCTCAGCTGCCCGGGCTCAGCTGCCCAGGCCTCAGCCGCCCGGACTTGGCCACCCCGGGGCTCGACCACCCCGGGGCTCGGCCACCCGGGGCTCGACCACCCCGGGGCTCGGCCACCCGGGGCTCGACAACCCCGGATTCGGCCACGCCGGGCCTGAGCCCCGGACTCGGCCACCCGGGGCTCAGCCGCCCGGACTCAGCCGCCTAGAAACTCGCGCGCGCGGACTCGGCCATCTGCACTGACCAGACCGAACTCGGCTGCCCAGAAACCAGTTGCCCCGGACTCGGCCGAACGCGACTCGGCCGCCCGGGACACGGGTGCCCGGCACACGGCCGACCAGGACCCGGTCGCCCAGGACTCGGCCGAACGCGACTCGGCCGCGCGGAACGCGGCCGACCAGGACTCGGCCTACACGACGCCGGCCCGGACTCCGCTGCCCCGAATTGGCTGGCCAGGGCATGGCCGAACACGGCCCAGCCGCCCCCGGCCTGGCCGATGCGACTCAGGTGAAGAGGCTCAGGTTCGCGGCGTTCGCCATTGCCTGGAGGCCGTCGGTGTTGGGGTGCAGGTGGTCGCCGCTGTCGAAGGCGGAGTTCCAGGTGGCCGGGTCGGCCGGGTTGTGGACGGCCGAGTCGAAGTCGACGATCCCGTCGCAGCCGCTGCCGGCGCTGCGGACGAAGGAGTCGTATGCCTCGCGGCTGTTCTCGCCGGCCTGGGTCCAGCCCTGATCGGGTTTGAACGGGGTCAGGGTGGCGCAGAGGAACTTGACGCCCGCCGCGTGCGCCGCGCCGATCATCTTCGTGACGCCGTCGATGAGTTGCTGACCGCTCGGCGGGTTGCTGTTGTTGACGTCGTTGATCGGGTCGTCGGCGAAGATGACCCACTTCACGCCCGGCTGGTCGAGCACGTCGCGCTGGAAACGGTTGATCGCGCTCTGGCCGGCCCCGTCGTGCAGCAGCGCGTTGCCGCTGATGCCTTCGTTGAGCACGCCGACCGTACGGCCGCTTTGAGTGAGCCGGACGGCGAGATCGTTGGGCCACCGGCGGTTGGCATCGCCGGCCGAGGCGATGCCGTCGGTGATCGAGGCACCCAGGGTGACCACCGCCCCGGTGGCGGCCGCGTTCCGCACGTCGAGCCCGGACAGGAACGTGTAGCTGCCGTTCGTCTGGGGGTTGCTGAGCGTCGCGTTCCCGGCGACGTCGCCGCTCGCCGTGTAGTTGGTCTGCTCCGCCAGTTGGTGCTGGGTGGCTTTGGCCGCGCCCGACGGCAGGAAGAAGCTGACCGCGATGTCCTGGCCGGCACCCACGGTGAGGGCGACCGGGTCACTCACCGCTTTCTGGCCGGCCGGGACGGTGACCGAGGCCGCCCCACCGAAGGTGACCGCGTGATCGGTGGCCGGGTCGATCGAGGAGCCGCCGGCCCGGGCCGCCACGTGCACGTCGGCGATGGTGACGGGGCCACCGCCGAACGCGTTGGACAGCTCGATCCGGGCGGCGCTGCCGGAGATGCTGGTGTGGACGATCTGCCGCAGCGTCTGCGCCCCGAACGACGCGCCGCTCGATTGCGGTGCGGCCGCCCACGTGCCGGTCCACGCCGGGTCGGCCGCGGCGCTGAGCTCGCTGTCGGCGCCCGCCGTCGTGACGCCCGCTACTTTCCCGGCGGCCGCGCCGACCGCCGCTGCACCACCCGCCGGGACCGCGCCCGTGTTTGTGCCGGCAGAGGCCGCCTGCCACGACCCGGCCGCGATGCAGGCCACCGCCACCCCGCCGACCGCGACGCCCCTCAACACCCTCTTCGTCGTCATGCCGCCGCCCTGCCCGCCCGCATAGGCCCCGAAACCGGACTTATTGCTTTCTTAAGGATTTGGATAAAGGGTAAGTTCCGGGCTGAGTCCGATCGTGGCCATCGCCTCCACCGTGGGCAGGTCACCGCCCTGGCCGATCGCCGCCAGCACCACCCGGGTGTCGTCGGGCCGGTCGACCGTCACCGTGCGCTGCCGGTCACCCACCATCAGATCGGACAGCTCGGACAGGTCGGACAGGACCACCGAGCCGTCCGGTTCGTCCGTGCGGTGGCAGTCGTCCGGAACCGCGACACACTGCGGAACGTCCCCCCGGTCCCGCGCCTCGACCATGATGGCCAGGCTGACGCCGGAGGGCAGCAACGCGCCCAGGTTGTAGCGACTGTCGTGCGCGCTCCACCAGAACTCGATGTGGTCGCAGGCCGGACCGGCCATCGGCCGGGCGTCGGGTGGCAGGAGAGTGGGCAGCGTCCGGTTCAGCCGCGCGACGGCCGCTTCGTGACTCTCGCTCAGCGGCCGCACCGGATCGACGTCACGGGTCGGCACCGCGGACGGCATGTCGTCGTGCACACAGGCCAGGGCAGGCGGCGTCACCACCGCGGCCGTAACCGGAGCGACCTCCGGCGGCCGGTTCACGACCACCCGCGGCGGCCGGCTCACGGCGATGTCCGGTGGCCGGCTCACCAGCAGGAACGCGGCCGCCGCGACCGCCGCGACACCGCCCGCGGCAGCAGCGACCGCGAGCCGGGAACGACGGCGCCGGTGCCGCTCCCCCGCGATCAGCGCGTCGAGGTCGATCGCCGGGGGCGGCGCGTTGTCGCTCACCGCGCGCAGCAGCGCGGAAAGGTCATCCACGGTGAATGGCCTCCTCGGAGATCACGGTGCGCAGGCTGGCGAGGGCCCGGGCGGTCTGGCTCTTGACGGTGCCGGCGGTGCAGCCCAGCTCGGCCGCCGTCTGCTCGACCGACAGGTCGTTGAAGAAGCGCAGCACGACCACGGCCCGCTGCCGGGGCGGCAACGCGGCCAACGCGGCGGTCAGGGCCACCCGGTCGGTCACCGGCTGGTCGGCCCCGGCGACCGGCCGGTCCGGCGGCCATTCCCACGCCGCCTCCCGGCGCCACGGCCGGCGGCGCTCATCGAGCAGGCAGCGGAGGATCACGCGCCGCACGTACGCGTCGGGATCGTCCATGGCCGCCACCCGGCGCCAGTGCTTGAGCAGCTTGAACAGCGCCGTCGACACCAGGTCGTCGGCGAGGTGCCAGTCACCGCACAGCAGGTACGCCGTACGCCGGAAGCCGTCCATCCGCGCGCTCACGTATTCGCGAAAGTCGTCCGCCACCCAAGCTCCTCGCCTCGCCCACCCGTCAAACGGAGCCGAGACCCTATCCGGTTGTCGCCGGGCGTCCCGCATCTGGAATTCAGGTGACGACCCGGAACCGGCCTCGACCGGCGCGGCGGGTTAGTCAACACCAAAAGGTAAGTTGATGAGGTTTCTGGCTATGCTGGTGGGATGTCAACGGCACCCGGCGGGAAGCTCTCCCTGCGCGACCGGAAGAAGGCGGCCACCCGCAGGGCGTTGATCGAGGCGGCCGAGCAGCTGTTCGAGGAGCGCGGGTTCGACGCCGTGACGGTGGCCGAGATCGCCGACGCCGCGAACGTGTCGGTCAAGACGATGTTCGTCTATTTCCGCACCAAGGAGGACCTGGTCTTCGCCGACAACGAGCTGATCGAGTCGCTGGTGGCGGCGGTGCGGGACCGGCCGGCCGGCTCGGCGCCGGCCGACGCGATCGTACGGGTTCTGTCGGCGGCGATCGATCCGCAGCACGTGCAGGAGGGCCTGGAGGGCTTCCATCGGGGCTACGGGCAGTCGCTGGCCCTGGAGTCGGGGCTGTTGCGGCTGTGGGCCGACTTCGAGAACCAGCTCACCGCCGTGCTGGCCGCCGAGGCGGGCGGCACCGCCACGCCGTCGATGCGCGCCCTCGCCATGCAGCTGGTTGCGCTCGTGCGCCTCATGACCTCCGACGAGATGCGACTCGCCGTGGCCGCAAAGGCGCCCCGGACCGCGGCGAGGGACGTGCGGGCCGCGCTCGACGCCGCGGCGGCGGCCGTGAAGCGCGCCTACCCGACTGAGGGAAACTGACTTACCTTTTTCGTCACATCCCCCCAGTCTTGTCCGAGAAATGGTAAGCGACTTACCTTGGTGAGCGAGTAACCATCCGCTCCCCGGGAGGTCGGCCACCATGTCCGTCGAGACCACCACACCCCCGCCCCGCCTCCGCGGGCGCACCGGCGGCATCATGGTGCTGCTCGTGCCCCTGATGCTGGTCCTGTTCATCTCCAACCTCGACCAGACCATCGTCGCCACCGCCCTGCCCAGCATCGGCCACGACCTGCACGACACCGCGAACGCACCGTGGATCGTCACCGGCTACCTGCTGACCAGCGCCATCACCACGCTGATCTTCGGCAAGCTGGGCGACATGTACGGCCGCAAGAAGATCTTCCAGTTCTCCATCGCGGTCTTCCTGATCGGCTCGCTGCTCAGCGGCCTGGCCGACGGCATGGGCCTGCTCATCGCCTTCCGCGCGCTGCAGGGCATCGGCGCCGGCGGCCTGAACTCCCTGGTCCAGGCGATCATGGGCGACCTCGTACCGGCCCGGCAGCGCTCGAAGTACCAGGCCGTCACAGGCATGGTCGCCACCCTGGCCCTGATCGCCGGCCCGCTGCTCGGCGGCGCCTTCTCCGACGGCCTCAACTGGCGCTACATCTTCTACATCAACCTGCCGATCGGCGTGACCGCGCTCGTCGCCGTCGCCGCCAAGCTGCACCTGCCCCGGCCGGCCACCACCGCCGGCCCGATCGACTACGCCGGCGGCCTGATCGCCGCCGTCTTCACCGGCGCGGTCCTGCTGTTCACCACCTGGGGCGGCAACGAGCACCCCTGGACCTCGAAGGTCATCCTCGGCCTGATCGCACTCAGCATCGTCACCCTGATCACCTACCTGCTTATCGAGCGCCGCGCCGCCCACCCGATCACACCGCTGCACCTGTTTCGGTCGAGCGTCTTCAACCTCGCCCTGATCCAGTTCTTCCTCGCCACGCTGGTGCTGTTCGTCGCCATGCTCTACGTACCCGCCTTCCTGCAGACCGTGCAGCACCGCACCGCCTTCACCGCCGGCCTGTTCGTCATCCCCCTGCTGGCCGGCCTGGTCGCCGCCGCCCTGATCTCCGGCCCGGTCATCACCCACACCGGCCGCTACAAGATCTACCCGATCATCGGCTCCCTGGTCACCGGCACCGGCATGTGGCTGATCAGCCGCTCCACCGCGGGCACCGGCGCCCTGACCCTGATCGCGGAACTGTTCCTCGCCGGCATCGGCATCGGCTTCTTCGTCCAGGTCTCCCTGCTCGCCGGGCAGAACGCCGCCGAACACCGGGACCTCGGCGTCGCCACCGGCACCCTCAACTTCTTCAAGAGCATCGGCGGCGCCCTCGGCGCCGCCCTGTTCGGCGCCCTGCTCACCGCCGGCCTGACCCACGGCAGCCCGGTACACGCCTTCCACACCGTCTTCCTCTGGACCGTTCCCGCCATGGCCGTCGCCCTGATCAGCTCCCTGGCCATGAAGGAAAAGCCCCTGTCCGAGGAGATGCTCGAGGTCGCCGAAGGCAAGGCCGAGGTGCCCGAGTACTGACCCTCGAGCCCGACGACCCGAGGGGCCGCAAGGCGTCACCCGCCGCCGCGGAGAAAGGTCAGGACGGCGAGGACCCGCCGGTGCTCGTGCTCGTCCGCGACCAGGCCGAGCTTCGTGAAGATCGACGTCACGTGCGCCTCGACCGTCTTCACCGCGAGGTGCAGTTCGCCGGCCACGGCTACGTTGGACCGGCCTTGCGCCATCAGCCGGAGCACGGCCCGCTCCCGGCCGGTCAGATCCCGCAACGGATCACGCTCCCGGCGCCGGGCGACCAGCCGGGCGACGAGCTCGGGGTCGAGGACGGTTTCCCCGCGCGCCACCGACCGGACCTGGGACCCGAACAGGGCCAGGTCCGACACCCGGTCCTTGAGCAGGTAGCCGACTCCGCCCTCGAACTCGGTCATCAGCCGCAGCGCGTGGTGGACCTCGACGTACTGGGACAGGATCATGAGGCCGACGGCCGGGACCAGGGCGCGGACCGCCGCGGCCGTCTCGAGGCCCTCGGCCGCGTACCCGGGCGGCATGCGCAGATCGAGCACCGCGACATCCGGTGGGTCGGCGCGCACCATCGCGAGCAGGGACGGGCCGTCGCCGGTCCGGCCGGTGACCGTGAAGCCGGCGTCGGTCAGGATCCGGGCCATGCCCTCGCGGAACAGCACCGCGTCGTCGGCCAGCATCACCCGCACGGGATCACCGTCGCCAGGCACGTGCCGGACGGGCCGCTCGTCACGGTCAGCCGGGCGTCCAACGCGCCCAGCCGGTCGGCGAGACCCTCGAGGCCGGCGCCGGGCTGCACCACCGCGCCACCGGTCCCGTCGTCGGCCACCTCGACAGCCAGTCCCGCGGCGGTGAGCTCGGCCCGGACCGCGGCGTGCCGGGCGCCGGCGTGCTTGGCCGCGTTCGTCAGCCCCTCGCTCACCAGGAAATAGGCGGTAGCCTCGATCTCCGCGGCGAGCCGGCGGTCGACGGTCACGCGGAGCCGGACCGGCAGCGCCGAACGATCGGCCAGGAAGCCCAGCGCGGCTTCCAGGCCGTCCTGGGTCAGCACGGCCGGGTGCAGCCCGCGGGCCATCTCACGCAGCTCAGCCGTAGCTTCGAGCAGCTGCATCCGGACCGCGTCCGCCCGCGCGGCCACCCCGGCGGATCCGGCGGCGGACGCCGACCGCACCACGGCCCCGAGCTCCATCGCCACCGTCACCAGGCGCTGCTGGGCCCCGTCGTGCAGGTCGCGTTCCAGGCGCCGGCGCGCGGCGTCACCGGCGGCGATCAACCGCTTCGCGGTCGCCCGCAGTTCAAGGACCAGACCGGCCTGCGCGGCCAGGTCGGCGATCAGCTTCCGCTCCGCGGTGGTCAGGCTTTCCCCAAGGGCTTTTCGTACGGCGAGCGCGCCGCGCACCCGCCCGTCATGCATGATCGGTATGGCGTCCAGGTCGTCGCCGGGCGGGAGCACCGCCGAGGCCGGCCACATCGCCTCGGTGCGGAGCTCACCGGCGGTTCCCGAGTAGAGCACGACCTCGCGGGCGCCGACCCCGTCGGCCGCCGTGGCGCAGATGCCGGCGAGCAGTCCACCGGCCGGGCCGGCCAGATGGTCCGACAGCCGCGACAACGCCTCGTACGGGCTGGCCCGGTGCCCGTAGACGAGCCGGTCCGCCAGCCGTTGCACCCGGCGGCGCAGTGGCTCGAACACGACCGCCACGATCGCCGTGGCCAGGAGCGGCAACAGGGTGCCGTGCCCGCGTACCAGCGAGCCCGCGCCCGTCACGACGGTGACGTACCCGACCGTCACGAGCGCCGCCATCGCCGTCCACACCAGCGACCGGTTGATGACCGGGTCGATGTCGTAGAGCCGGTACTTGAGGATCGCCGCCCCGGCGGCCACGGCGACCAGGGGGACGGTCAGCGTTCCGGGCACCGGCGTCCGGAGCACCGTCAGCCCGAGCACCATGACCGCGGCGGACACGGCCACCGCGTACACGAACCAGCGCAGCTGTCGCGCCTCGTCGCCGCGCGCCCACCGCAGCCGGACCACGACGCAGGCCGCGGGGATCAACTGGAACAGCAGGTACGCGATCGGCCGCGCGACCCGGTAGGCGGCGGCGGCCGGACCGGCGCCGGGCAGCTCGAACGGGGCCGAGAGTCCCGTCCGGGCGGCCTCGACCGGCCACAGCGCCGATACCGCGGCCAGCACGACGGCGACCGCGGCGAGCGTGACGACGACCGGACGCCAGCCGGGTGACGGCAGCCGGCCGGCCGGGAAACACATCACGGTGAGGCCGATGACGACCAGCATGACCGGCAACGGCCACACGCCCAGCCAGCCGATCCACGTCGCGCCGGGCAGCGGCCCGGGGTGCAGGGCGTACTGACGCCCGGCGAACATGACGGCGTGCCCGGCGCCGGTCGCGACGAACAGCCATCCCTCGCGGTTGCCGGTCCGGCGGCGGACGACGAACAGCCCGACCGCGGTGAACGACGCCGCGATCAGCCCGTTGTGGAGGTTGGCGACGTGCGGTCCGAGGGCGAAGCCGCCCGCGACGAGCACGGCGACCAGAGCGCCGATCGCCGCGCTTCGCCTCATGGACGTATCGTGCCAGCCCCGGCCGCCGCTGTGACCAGGGTTAACCCTGCGAAACCGCCGGGTCCGCCCCGATGCCGTCCGGGGCGCGATGCGATGTCGTCAGCACCATGACAACGCAACCGGGTTCACCCGTCGACCGCCTGCTCACCGCATCGCTGATCTTCGCCCCGCTGCTCTACCTGCTCGCCGACTGCCTTTACGCGGCCCGCGGGTGGGACGACGGGGCGGCCGGTTTCACCCACGTCCTGGGCGCCACCGCGTACGCCTTCGTCTTCCTGCGCCTGGTCACCCTCAGCGACCGGGTCACGGCCGCGGTCCTGCTGGTTGCCGCCGTCCTCGGTACGGCCGGCAACGTCGGATACGGCTTCAACACCATCCACGTCTCACTCGGGGACACCGACCTGGTCGACGCGTCCGGCGCGGCCGTGCTGATCAAGCCGCTCGGCCTGCTCTTCCCGCTCGCGATCCTGCTGGCCGCCTGGGCCCTGCGCCGGATCGCGCCGCCCTGGCTGACCGTGACACTCGCCGTCGCCGCGCTCGCCTGGCCGGTCGCCCACATCGCCGACATCGCCTGGCTCGCCGTCATGGTCAACGTGGCGCTGGCCGGGGCCTTCGGCACCCTGGCGATCCGTGAGGGGCAACCAGCGCACAACCGGCCCGGCAAACCGCATGACGTCCACGAAGCCACTCACCGGCCCGCATGACATCACGATCGCGGTTTCGTGCGAGCCGATAGCCCTGACCCGTTCTGTTCGCCCGTTCGGCGCTGGTCCGGTAGTCCGCTGCGCACCCGGCCGCCCGGTCCGGCCGACTGCCAGCGGGCGATCGCGCCGTCGTAGAGGGGCCAGAACTCGACGTCCGGGATCGGGGCGTGAGCCAGCCCGTTGTCGAGCAGGCGCAACTGGAAACGGCCGTCCGCGGTCTGGGCCCCGGAGGTCAGCGGCACGCCCAACTGAGCGGCGAGCGGGGTCAGATGCCGGTCCACGTGCAAGCGGTCGCCTCGGTTCTGCAGGTAACAGACGGTGTTGCCGAACGCGCCCGGCAGGTAGGTGGGCAGGATCGAGAAGCGGTCGCCGGTAGGCGCGGGGTCGGGGAACCGTCCTGCCCAGGCGACCTCGCGGAAGCGCCGGGAGGTGGCCCGCTTGCGTACGTCGGTCTGGGGGTTGACCGGTACGGCCAGTGACCCGGGCACCCGTGCGGACTGCACCAGCGCCGCATAGCCGCCGGCCGAGGCGCCGAAGCAGACCAGGCGCGGCGTGCCGAGGCGGTCCTGGGCGCGGGCGATCAGTCGCTCGATGTCGGCCGGCAGGTCGTAGCCCGGGGTGCCGGCGAACCAGCCGGACGGCACGTCGGGCGCGAGGTTCAGCGCCGGGTCGCTGAGGAACAGCACCGGGCCGGCGAGCCGGGCCGAGGCGGCCACCCGGTGGAAGTACGGCGCCTCGATCTGCGCGCGGTCGATCGCGCACGAGAAGAAGACGTGCAGGATCTCCCCCCGACCGGGCCGCAGCAGCGCCCACAGTGGACCCATCGGGGTGGCGAAACGGTAGACGGCCGGCTCGTGGAGCACCTGCCAGCCGTCGATCGACGACACCTCGACCTGGACGGTCACGCCGTATTGCAGACCGGGACCGGTCGCGGCGCCGGGCTGGGTGACAACGGGCACGAGGGCCTCCCATCGGTTCGCCGGCCGGAGCGGCCGGGCGTCAGTTTCCAACTTTCGGATCGCCGGCCGGGCGGCCGGGCGTCAGCTTTCGATGCGTACGCGCAGCAGGCTGTGCACCGCCTCGACGCGCGTCGCTGCCTGGACTGGGCCGGTCGCCCGCACGACGGCGTGGCCGTGCCGGGTCCGCGAGTTGGTGGTGGACGCCAGGACGTCACCAACCTCGATCTGGCAGCGCAGGTCGATCACCCAGGACAGCGCCCGGATATCGGCCAGGCCGTCGAGCGCGACGACGCGGCCGGCCGGCAGGGTGAAAAAAGTGACAGCGGCGTGGCCCCGTGGCGCGGGCACGGTCACCTCGCGGCCGGCCAGTGTCTCGAAGATCGCGGCCTCCAGGTCGAGGCCGGTTGCCGTTTCCACAAGCACCGGGATGCGGTCACCGCCGAGCCGCGCCTGGGACTCCACGATGCGCGGGCCGTCCGCGGTCAGGATGACCTCGGTGTGGGCAGGGCCGAACCGGTACCCGGCCAGGTCGAGCAGCCGGATGGCCAGGGCCACGATGGTGGCCCGGTCGGCCTCGGCCAGCGGCGCCGGGTGCAGGTGGCCGATCTCGACGAAGTGCGGCGCGCCGGTGGTGCGCTTGGCGGTGATCCCGGCGGCCAGGTGGCGCCCGTTCACGGTCAGCGTCTCCACGCTGAACTCCGGCCCCTCGAGGAATTCCTCGATCACGAACGGGCCGGCGCAGCGCATGCGGTCCGCCTCGGCCGCCCAGGCGGCAACGTCCGAGGCCGTACGCACGAGGGCGACCGCCTGGGACCCGGACGAGTTGGCCGGCTTCACGATGGCGGGCAGCCCGAACTCGGCGAGCCGGGAACGGACCTCGTCGCGGTTCGGGACGGCTTCCGCGCGTACGGGGGAAAGGCCGTGCGCCGCCAGCAGCCGGCGCATCTCGATCTTGTCGTTGAGCGCGTGCAACGCGCCCGGCGGATTCGGCGCCAGGCCCAGCGTCTCCGCCTCCTCAGCCACCGACACCATGGTCTCCTCGGGCCCGAAGTGCAGCACGTAGGCCGCACCGGCCGCGGCGGCGAGGTCGCGGACCGCCCGGCGCAGCTTCTCCTCGTCAGCGAAGTCGACCAGCACGAGATCCTCGGCCAGCGACTCGATCTCGGCCCGCGCCGGGGCCTCCAGGCCCGCGATGTCCCAGACGACCCAGACCCGGAAGCCGGTGGCGACGGCTTTGCGGACCAGCTGGCGGTACGGCATGACCATGACGATCCGGTCGTTGCGCATCGATCCCTCCTCAGGCGTTCGTTGTGATCAGAGCTTCGGGAGGCGAAGGCGGCGGCGACCGGGAGGCCTGTACGCCGGAGACATCCGGATGACCATGAGTGGCATCAGCATGACGTTGAGGAAGCACTGAACGAAGCCACTTGCGGCCGCAGCCGGATCGTGCGACCGCGGAAGCTCACAGCGGACGTTCCTGGTCGTCCTCCACCGGGAGCACCTGCATCGTGGCGCGGCCGGAGCCCGTTCGATTACCGGTCCGCTCCCACGCCTGACGTGCGGGAACAAGCCTGTGGAGTGGCCCCGCGAGGAGCCACTCCACAATGGACATCTCTGGTTACTGCTGGTCCTCGGTGAGCGGGTGGTGGCACGAGGCGATGCTGTCCGCGTCAAGGTCGTAGACCAGCTCGGCCACCTGCTCGGCGGCGTCCTCCGACAGGGGGTGGTGGCACGACGCGATGCTGTCCGCGTCCAGGTCCTCGACCAGCTCGGAGACGTTCTGCTCGTTGATCGACATGGCTCTCCCTTTCGACTGTTTGACCGGGCTCGACGCCGTTGCTTCCGGCGGTCGGTGGAACCCCCGTGGCTCCCTGCCCGCGCCCTAGAGTCAACCGCCTTCTTTTGGTCATGTCAATTGTTTGTGCCACTCGAATCTGGATTGCCCAGGGCAAGCGCCCCGACAAAGGCCCGCTCCCAAGGGCTCCAGCCCAGCTCGGTGACCAGATCGGCGGGCGGAAGACCCGCGCACGCACAGCCGGCCAGGCCGGCCTCCTCGGCCAGCAAGCCGGCCGCCTGCAGAGCCACCCCGGCATCCCAGAACGCGGTCAGCAGCCCGCAGCACGGATAGCGGGTCATGACCGGCCGCCACTGCACCCGCCAGAGCAGGACGGCCGGCGGCGGGTCCTGTCCGGCCCGGCCCAGGTAGAGGTTGATGTGCCGGCCGGCCCGCTCCGGCCAGTCGCCCGGCGCCTGCGCGCGGACCAGGCGACGACCGTCCGATCGGTACAGCCCGACCGGCAATCCGATCACGTCGACGGCGCTCAGGTAAGGCGTGAGCGCGGCCAGGCCGCCGGAGCGGGGCACGCTCGGCTCACCCGGGCGGCCGGGCCGGTGCAGACCGCGCAGCACGGTGGCGAGGGCGTCCGGGCGCACCGGTCCAGCGAGATCGCGGCGGGAGGCACGCACCCCGATCGCCGCCTCCACCGGACCCGCTCCAGGGGGCACCGGCAGCTCGAACACCGGAGCAGCGGCCTCGTCGAGATCGGACGGAACGGCCGGGCCGAGCGTGGCATCGAACAGCCGCCGCCAGACCTCGGCCTCGGCCGCGCTCCAGAAGGGCGGCCGCTGGTCGGTCGTCGTCATCGCCGCATCCTTTTCTTGGTATGACCAAAACTTTGGTCTACTATAGCTTTACCGAGACAGAGGAGGAGGGACCGAAGATGCTGCTCGAGCGCAGCTGCCTGGCCTGGCCGGCCGGGGACGGCGAACGGGAATGGATGGTCCGTCAGCGCGGCAGCACCCGGCTGTTCCTCGTGCGCGACGCGGACGACGAAGAGGCGCTGGGCGCGGCGCTCGGCGACAAGATGGCGCAGACGGCCTGGCCGGTCGTGCGGGCGGCGCCGGTGCCCGAGCCGGAGCAGTGGCCGGCCGCCGAGGTGGCCGGAGACACGGCACTGAGCGAGGCCCTGCGGGAGCTGCTCGGCCTGCGTCCTGGCCCAGCGGCCCCGGTCGTGACGATCGCGGCCGGCCGGCTGTTCGAGCCGGCCACGCTGGAGCGCCAGGTCACGGCCGACGGCGCGGTGCTGCCGGTGTTCGAGCTCGACCACCACCTGGTGGTCGGCCCGCTGTTGACCGCCACCGTCTGCCCGTGCGTGCGCTGCCTGTACGGCCGGCTCTACGCCAACACGCTGCACCCGACGGCATTCCGCACCCTGCTGCGGGCCGTCGCCACGACGGCCGGCGCCAGCCGGGTGATCGGCGCCGAGGCGGCCGCGGTCGTCACCGCCGAGGAACGGTCGAGCCTGGCCCGGTCGGTGCTCGCGTGCGCCGCCGACATCCTGGCCGCGGCCGTGACGGCGATCGAGCGCCCGGTCTTCACCCTCGATCTGGCGACCGGTCACTGGCGGCGGCGCGACTTCGCGCCACTGCCCGGCCACCCCAACGACCACGCCTGGAAAGAGGCCGGATCATGCTGATCGACGAACTCTTCGGCGTGGTCCGCCGGGTCACACCGCTGCGGGCCGCGCCGGGCGACCCGGACGGGCTCGTCGGCTACAGCGCCAGCGTGGGCGACCTGGGCCGGGTCTCCCGGTGGATGCCCGACGTGGTGGGCAGCGGCCTGACCTTCGACGCCGAGAAGTCCCGGGCAGCGGCGATCGGCGAGGCCGTCGAGCGCTACTGCGGCAACGTGGTGACGACCGTGCACCGCCGGGCCGACCTGCGCACCCTGCGGGCCGAGCGAGCGGTCTTCCTGGACCCGGCCGCGGCCCCGCTGTTCACCGCCGAGCAGTACGCTCGGCCGGCGTTCCCGCTGCGGCCGATCACCGAGGACGTGGTCGTGCCGTGGGTGCGGGGCACCGAGCTGACGGCCGGCAACCGCCCGGCCCTGATGCCGGCCCCGCTGACCTACCTCAACTACTACCGAGGCAGCGGCGACCCGACGGGCGCGGAGCGGCGCTTCCCAGTGCTGCTCCCGGGCATCGCGGCCGGGCCCTCGCTCGCCTTCGCGATCCGGTCGGCGCTGCTCGAGGTCATCGAACGGGACGCCACCGCTCTCTGGTGGCTCGGCCGAGAGCCGGCCCGCGAGATCGTCTTCCCGGCCGGCCATCCGGTGCCGGAGCAAGCGCTGGCCGGCTGTCACCCGGGCACCCGGCTGTGGTGGCTACTGCTGCCCAGCGATTTCGACGTGCCGACGATCGCCTGCGCGCTCACCGACGACGAGACCACCGTGCTGGCGGTCGGCTTCGCCACCCGGCCCGACCCGGTCGAGGCGGCGCTGAAGGCGGCCGCCGAGGCATTTCAGCTCCGCCGGCTCGCGTCGGCCTGCCTCGATCCACAGAGCTGGCTCTGGCGCGGCGCCGCCGACGGCCTGCTGCACTTCCCGTTGCGGCCCTATCGCGCCGACCGGGCCTACGCCGACGACTTCGCCGACGACTTCTCGGACATGCGCCAGCTGATGCACAACGTGCAGTACTTCCTCGACCCGCGGACCCAGCCGTACGCGCTCGACCGGCTGCGGCCGGTCGACTCGATCGGCCTGGACGAGCTGCCGCCGTTCCCGGGCGGCCTCACCGACGCCGATCTGGTGGCCCGCTTCGCCGCCCGGGGGATGGCGGCCTACGCGGCCGACCTGACCACCGACGACGTACGCCGGCACGGCTACCACGTGGCCCGGGTGATCGCGCCGGACGCCATCCCGAACATGCCGACCGCGCTGCCCACTCTGGGCAATCGGCGGCTCCGCCGACGGACCGCGGGCCGGGCGCCGGACGTGCGGTTCGACCTGTCCCCCATGCCGCACGCCTGAAAAGGAGGCTCGCCATGCCTACCCCGAGCGCCGTGGCCGAGCCGGTTGCCGAGGCCTACCGCCACGGCATCGGGCAGGCCCTGAACGCCCTGCTGCGACTCGGCGCGTTCGCCGCCGGTGATCATGTCGTCAACCTGTGCGCCGGCGCCGGCATCGACAATCTGGCCATCGCCGGGCGGGTCGGTCCGGCCGGGCGGCTGATCGCGGTCGACGCCGATCCGGTCGCGCTCGGCCGGCTGCGCGAGCTGGCTGCCAAGCACCGGCTGTCCGGCGTGGTACAGCCGGTGACGGCCGACGTCACCACCTACCGGCCGCCGCCCGGCGTGACCCACCTCGCGTGCGCGTTCGGCCTGCACCACCTCATCGCGCCGGCGGCGGTGACCCGTCAGTGGGCCACCGCGGTGCCCGCCGGCACTTCCCTGCTCCTGCTGGATTGGGGGCCGCGGGGCGCCACGGTCGGCGACGCCTGCGCCGGGCTGCCGCCGGTCCACCCGATCTGGCAGCCGGTCGCCGCGAGCACCGTCCGGTTCGGCATGCCGGAGCCCTACCCGCCCGTCGCCACCATCGTCATCCGCCGGCTGACGTGTCGATCGAAGAAGGAGTTGTAGTCATGAGCACTCTCGGTGTGAGCCTCCCGCTGGCCGATCAGCCCTGGACGGCGATGGCCGCACGGCTCGATGCGATCGTGGAGGCCGGATTCGACGCGGTCTGGGTCCGCGATGTCCCGCTGGCCGACGCCACCACCGGCGACACCGGATCGGGACACGACCCGATCGCCCTGCTCGGCGTGGCGATCGGCCGCGGGCTGCCGATTCGCGAGTACGGCACTGCTGTGCTTTGCCCGGGCTTCCACAAGCTGCCCACGCTGGGCCGGCAGCTGGCGAGCCTGCAGCACTTCAGCGGCGGCCGGCTGGTGGTCGGGCTGGGCGGCGGCATGCGCGAGCCGGTCAATCGCGCGTACGGAATCGATCCGGAGCGTAGGCGGGAGTCCGTGCTCGATGCCGCCCGGGTGTTGCCGGCCCTGCTCGCGGGTGAGAACGCCGGGCTCGCCGACGACGTGGTGTTCTACCGGCCGCCCGCCCTGACCGCTCCGCCGGTGATGCTGGCCAGCGCCGATCCGGCGCTGTTCGCCACGGCCGGCCCGGCGGTGACCGGCTGGCTGACCATGACCAAGTCGCCGGAGAAGGTGCGCGAGACCGGGAGCCGGCTCAGCGAGGCGGCCGGCCGGCCGCTGGACTGCGCAATGCAGCTGAGCCTGCTGCCCGATCTGGACGATCAGCACAGCGCCCCGCGTTTCCAGCCGACCGACACGGTGCCCGCGCTCGCGATCGGCGCCGCGCTGCTGCCGGGCCTGTTCCGTGGCTACCTCGACGCCGGCGTCGGCCGGTTCATCGTGCACCTGCCGGTCGATCAGCCGCCGTGGCCCCGGCTGCGCGCGATCGGCCGGGCGTGGCTCGAGGTACGCGGCGTCGACCGGCCCGCCGTCCCGTCCCCGATGGTGCTGTCGTGACCACCGTCGCCGATTTCGTCGCGACCCGGGTGGTGGCCGCCCAGCGACGTCTCGCGACCGTCAGCGCCGACGCGCTGTTGGTCGCCGCGCCGCATCACGTGCGGTACCTGACCGGGCGGCGACCGGCCGGCGAGCTGCTGCTGACCGGCGGGGACCTGCTGACCGAGCCGGACGCGATCGTCGAGCGCCTGGGCTTCCCCGGGACCGGCCTGCTCGCCGAGACGCGGCATCTGACCGCGGCCCGGCTGCGCGAGCTCGCGCCGGCCCACGCGAACGTCGAGGACGGCGAGTGGCTGCTCACCGGGCTCCGGCGGCACAAGGACGCGCTGGAGCTGGAGCTGCTGCGCCGGGCCACCGAGCTCACCGGAAAGGCGGTCCGGGAACTGGCCGACGACGATCTGACCGGGGTGGCCGAGCTCGACCTGGAGTGCCGGCTGTGGCGCTCGATCCGGGCCGGCGGCGCGCAGGGCTGGGCGTTCGACCCGTCGCTGGCCGGGGGTGCCCGCGCGGCACGGCCCTGGCACGGCGTCACCACCCGGGCGCTGGAACGCGGCGACGTGCTGGTCGCGGACGTCGGGGCGGAGGTGCACGGCTACAAGGCCGACCTGACCCGGACGTTCGTGGTCGGCGGCGGAAACCCGGTGGCCGGGCGGGCGCTGGACGCCGTACGCCGGGCGCGCGACGCCGCCCTCGCCGCGCTGCGGCCCGGTGTCCCGGCGGCCGAGGTCGCGCGGGCCGTGGCGGCCAGCCTGTCCGAATCGGGGTTCGCCGGCCGGATGCCGCATGCGGCCGGCCACGGGATCGGTCTGGAACTGCACGAGGCGCCGTTCCTGACGCTGCGCTCGACCGACGTCCTCGACCCCGGCACGGTGGTCAACGTGGAGCCGGGCGTCTATGATCCGGCGTGGGGTGGCGCCCGGCTGGAGGACACCGTGGTGATCCGGGACGACGGCTGGGAGCCGCTCGGCGAGGTGACCGACGGATGAGCCGTGACCACCTCGTCTTCGCCGAACAGGCCTGGTACGACAGTCTCACCTACGTGGACGGTGCGCCGGCCGGGGTCGAGACCCGCACGGTCGCCGGCGCCGCCCGGCGCCGGTCGGACGCCGGAGGCCCGACCGTGACCAGCGCGAGCGCGTCGCTGCTCCCGCCGGGCACGGTGCCGGCGGGAACGGAACCGTCCTTGGCCGACCTGCGCCGGCACTGGGACCGGATCGCCGTCGTGCTCGACGACGCTGCCCGGGGCCGGGGCGGGGGTGTCCGCTCGGTCCGCCTGGTGGTGCGGCGGCAGACCCGGTTGGTCCGGATCGGCGGCCAGCTCTGCTGGCACGACACCCAGCGCCGGATCCGGGCGACCGTGATCGTGGACCCGGGGCCGGGCGGGGCCGGCGCGTACACCAGCATCGCGGCCCGCGGCCCGGACGAGCTGGACGAGGCCGAGCTCGTCACCGGCGCCGAGTCGGCCGCGGAGCGCGCGCGGTGGCATGCCGGCGGCCGGCCGGCGCCAGATCGTCCCCTTCCGATCGTGCTGACCGGCGCGGCCGCCGGGGTGTTCATCCACGAGGCGCTCGGCCACGCGCTGGAGGCGGACAACGCGGCCGGGGCCGGCGCGGCCGGCCTGCGGCCCGGCGACCGCGTGACTCTGGCGGCCCTGACCGTGCTCGACGACCCAGCCGCCGCGGCCAGCTGGGCCAGCCAGCCACGCGACGACGAAGGGGTGCCGGGCGAGCGGACCATGCTGGTCGAGGACGGCGTGGTGCGCGGATGCCTGCACACGACTGCGACAGCAGCGGCGGCCGGCGAACTGCCGCGGGGCAACGGGCGCTGCGACGAGTACGGCTCGGTGCCGCTGGCCCGGATGACCACGACGTACGCGCGTCCGACCGGCCGGTCGACCGCCGAGATGCTGGCCGCGTTGCCCGAGGCGATCATCTGCAGCGGGCTGTCCGGCGGCCAGGCCGACGTCGCCTCCGGCCGGCTCGGTTTCACGGCGACCCAGGTCGCATACGCCCGGAACGGCACACCGCTGCATCCGCTGCGACCGCTGCAGATCGGGGGCCGGGCGCGGGACCTGCTCGGCCGGCTCGAGGCGGTCGGTGACGACCTGTTCTGCGCGCCCGCGGTCTGCGTCAAGCGCGGGCAGCTGGCCCGGGTCACGATGGGAGCACCCACGCTGGTGCTGGCGCCGGAGCGGGCACGATGAGGCTCTGGATCGACGCCTCCGTACGGCGGGTCGACGACGTCGAGGCCCGTCCGGACGGTACGTTGTCGCGCGCCTCGCGGCTCGAGCGGCAGGCCGTGGCCGGCGTCGTGACCGAGGCCGGCGAGGGCCGCGCCACAACCGGCGACCTGGACCGGGCGAGCCTGCGCGCGGCCGTCCGGCGGGCGGCCGACGCGGTGCTGCCCGGCCCGCCGCGGCCCGAACCGCCGGTCATGACGGCCGAGGTGGACACGTTTGCCGACCCCCGCGGTTGGACGCCCGAGCAGATCGCCGAGCTGGTCGAGACGGTACGCCGCGACCTGGCGGGCGCGGTGCCCGGCGGCCGGTGGGTGGTACGGGCCCGCGCAATCCGGGAGCACCGGATGCTCGGCGACTCGCGGGGGCTGCGGGTCCGCGAGGAGATCACCCGATGCTGGCTGCACGCTCGCGCGGTGACCGCGGCCGGGGCGGCCGCGGTGGACGGCCAGTTCGCCCGGCACCCGGCCGATCTGCGGCCGGCCGAGCTGGCCGAGGCGCTGCTGACCGCGCTGCCCGAGGGACCGTTCTGCCAAGTGGACCCCACCCCGGTGGCGATCGTCTGGGCGCCGGCCGCCACCGCACGACTGCTCGGCCTCATCACCGCACTCCCGGCCGCCGAGCGGGCGGCTTGCCTGGCCACCGCCCCGGCCGCGGTCCTCGACGACCCGCGGCATCCGACCGGCCCACGGTCTGCCGTCTTCGATCCGGACGGCTTCGTCACTGCCGATCGGGCAAGCCCACTGGCCCGGACGGCCGGCCCGGCCAGCAACGTGGTCCTGGACCGCTTCGGCACCGCCGCGGCGGACGGCCTGCTGATGGCCGACCTGCTCGACGCGCGGCTCGGCCGGGACGGCGCCGACCGGGTCATCCGGGCCGCTTTCCTCGGCGCCCAGGGCGGCGGGACGCGCCGACCGGTGCACGGGGTTCTCGCCGTACCGGTCGCCGACCTGCTCGGCCGGAGTGTCGCCGCGCTGGGCCCGGGCAAGTTCCTGCACGGCCTCGGCGGTTTCGACGCGGCCACGCTGATCACGCTTCCCGGGCCGCGGCTGCGGATCCGGGACGACCACGCACTCTCTGGAGAGGACACCGCAAGATGATGAAACTCGACCACGTCACGATCCTGGTCGGCGACCTCGACGCCAGCGTGCGTTTCTACCGCGCGCTGCCCGGCTTCACGGTCAAGCGGCCCAGCGGCAGCGGGTACGCCGAGGCCGAGAACGACGGCTTCACGCTCGGCCTGTTCGCCAAGGCGTCCTGGGAGGAGGCGATCGCCCCGGTGCCGGCGCCGACCGGCAACGCCATCCTCCAGTTCACCGTCGACGACCCGGCCGCGTCCTTCGCCGCCGCAGTGGCAGCGGGCGGGAAGCCGGTCCGCGAGGCGACCAGCCTGCCCTGGGGCAGCCGCTCGGCGTTCGTCGCCGACCCGGACGGTTACCTGCTCGAGTTCTACCGCTGGGAATGATCGGCCGCGACACCCGCCGCCCCGTCCTGCTGCGTGCAGGCGGGGCAGGTCGCGATGTACATGGTCTCGCGCAGCGACCAACCCGCCGGCAGGGGTGGGCGGCGGGTCGTGGCGGGGATGTTCTCGACCCGGTGGCAGCGGTCGCACACCACGTGGTCGTGCACGGTGGTGTCGGTCTCGTAGAGCACCGGGCCGAACGGCGCCGGCACCTTGCGCACCAGCTCGACCTCGAGGAAGCGGTTGAGCATCTCGTAGACCGCCTGGCTGCTCAGCGTGCCGAGCCGGGCACGGGCCCGGGTGGTCAGCGTCTCCACGTCGACGTGGCCGCCGACCAACGCGTCCAGCACCGCGATGCGCTGCGAGGTGACCCGCAGGCCACCCTCGCGCAGCAGTTCGACCGCGGTGATCGGCTCGGTCGTCACCGTCAGCTCCTCATTTGGTTGGACCAATTCTATGGTCCCACCATACCAGGAGTCAGAGTCGGCGGGCGACGTGCACCACGTGGTTCGCGGTCGCCCAGTACCGCGGGTCGCGCCCGACAGCGAGCACCAGCCGGGTCCAGCCGGCGACCACGTCCGGCCCTGCCTCAGCGACGAGGCGCTGCCGGTCGGGATGCGGCAGATCGACCGCCACCACGTCGGCGACCGTGAACCCGGCCGCCCGCAGCTCGGCTGTCGTGTCGTCGGGATCGGCGCACACGTGCCCGCGATAGAACCGCGGCAGGTCGGGGCCGACGAAGACACCGGTGGCCAGGAAGCGGTCCAGGTCGACCCGGGCCAGGGCGCTGACGTCGCGCTCGATCAGGCCCCGCAGTCCGGCCGCCTTGGTCAGTGTCTCGGTGACCAGCACGCCACCCGGCCGCAGGATCCGGTGGGCTTCGGTCAACGCGGCCGCCCGGTCGGCCAACTCGGCCAGCCCGTAGAGCGGACCGAACAGCAGGACCGCGTCGGCCGACGAATTCGGGTACGGCAGGTCGCGGGCGTCGGCCACCCGGATGTCGGCCAGGGCGCCGGCGGCATCCCGGCGCCGGGCGTCGGCCACCAGGGCGGGCACGAAGTCGGACAGGCTCACCCGGTAGCCCTGGGCGGTCAGGTGGAAGGCGAGGTAGCCGTTGCCGCCGCCCACGTCGGCGACCTCGGCCGGCGCGCCCGGCAAGTGCTCGGCCAGCAACACCCGGACGACCTCGGTGTCCACCCGCGAATACCGCTCCCGGCGCTCCCAGGTCAGGTCGACATCGGCCGGCCGGTTGTAGAGGTCGAAGACGGCGCTGGTCATGACGCATCCTCCGGCACCTCGACGCCGCGACCGGAGCGGCGCAACGAGACCAGGCCGGCCAGCCCGGCCAGGATCATCGGCAGGCCGCACAGGGTGACCGCCCAGCCCACCGGGACGTGCTCGGCGAGCAGACCGGCGGCCAGGGCGCCGAGCGGCTGGAAGATGCCGAAGGTCAGCATCCGGCCGACCACGTTGACCCGGGACTGCAGGCGGTCGGGGGTGTGCGACATCCGTACCGTGATGCCGTTGACGATGATCAGCGTGGTGGCGGCCCCCCAGGCGGCGAGCAGCAACAGGCTGAGCCACCACGCCGGCACCGCCGCCAGGGCGACCAGGAGAACCGGACCGGTGAACATCCCGGCGACGGTCACCACGCGGGCGTCCGTACGGGCGCCGATCCGCGGCAGCAACAACGCGCCGAGGAACGAGCCGATCGCGCCGGCCATGAACAGCAGGCCCAGGCGGCCGTCGCCGGTGACGATGCCGAACCGCCGGGCCGCGTACACGACCAGCAGGCCGCTGACCGCGCCGGTGGCGAAGCCGGAGGCCGAGCCCAGCGCGGTGAACAGCCGGATGGTCGGCTCGCCGACCAGGAAGCCGAGGCCCTCACGGATGTCGGCGAGCAGGCTGGTGCGGTGCGCGTCCGGATCGCGCACCACGTGCAGCGATTTCCGGATGCGCCCGATGAACACGGCGGAAAGCAGGAAGCTGACCGCGTCGATCGCGATCGTCGGCTGCGCGCCGAAGGCGGCGATCGTGACACCGGCGAGGGCGGGCGCACCGATCTGCACCGCCGTGGTGGTCGAATAGACCCGGCTGTTGGCCTCGCCCAGCCGCTCCCGGGGCACCAAGGCGGGCAACGCGCCGAAGTTGGCCGCATCGAACCAGACCGACACGCTGCCGCTGACCCAGGCCACGATCAGCAACTGGGCGATCGGCGTACGGCCGGTCAGCGCCACCAGCGGGATCGAGGCGAGCAGCACCGTGTTAATCAGATCCGAGATCACCATGATCCGGCGCCGGTCGGCCCGGTCCGCCTGGGCCCCGGCGATCAGGCCGAACACCAGGTAGGGCGCGGCCACCGCGGCCGCCAGCAGCGAGGTCAGCAAGGGGGAACTGGTCTGGGCGTAGACCAACGCGGGCAGCGCCACCGCGGTGAACGCGCTACCCGCGGTGGAGACGCCGCGAGCCAGCCAGAGAAGAGCGAAATCGCGGTCCGCAGCGATCCGTCTCACCGCCTTTCGTTCCGGAACATCGGTCATGAGCACGATGCCATGCCTCCCATCCTTGCCTCGCAGACCATCAGGAAACTTCGTACCGCGGAGCCGACCGCGATGCTGCGGCGCGCCACCACCCGGCCACCGGCCGCCCGTACCCGGGCCGTGAGCGCGGCCGGATCGAGCATCGCCTTGCGGGTGTGGAATGTGGCCCGGTGGACCGTGCCGTCGGGCCGGTGCTCGTAACTGTCCAGATCGATCGTCTCGATCCCGGCCGCGTGGTCGAGGCGTTGCCGGGCCACCACGTTGTGCTGCACGCCGTCCGGCCGGGGCACGCTGAATGCGAGCAGGCGCACCGGTTCGGCCGCCACCGCGGCCGGGTCGTGCCGGTGGAAGTCGAAGGCGAGCGCGCCGCCGGGCGCCAGGGCGGCCAGCGCTACGGCGAACAACCGGTCGCGCTCGACCGGCCCGAGCGCGGTCAGCATCCCGCCGGCCAGCATGATCAGGCCGTACCGGCGGACCGGGCGGAAGCCGGCGAGGTCGGCCACGGTCGCGGTCAGCCGGCCCGCCGCCGGGCGCCGCGACCGCAGCGACGCGTACCGCCGGCGGAGCCGCTCGACCGTGGCGGGGCAGCGGTCGACCGCGTCCACGTCTACGCCGAGCCGGGCCAGCGGCAGGGCCAGCCGGCCGTCGCCTGACCCGAGATCGAGCACCGGGCCACCGCGGCTGCGGGCCAGCCGCAGGTACGGCAGCACATCGGCGCTGTGCGGTCCGACCAGCCGCTCGGCCAGTGCCCGATCGTCGTCCCCGTAGGCCTCGACCCAGTCGAGACCGGGCAGAAACGGGCCGTCGACGATTCTCGGCCGGTCGATCACGCTCGGCGGCATTGTCCGCTCCTTCTCCGTCAAGTGCCGGTGCTCGCTGTGGATGACTGTGCCGCGACCGGCTACCGGGCCGTTCCCGTTGCGTTCCCGTCAGCACGAGCTCGCGCCGGAACGGGGAACCGAGCTCCCGCAGCTGACGTTCGCACTGCTCACGGGTGGGCGCGGTGCCGACGGCCGCGGCCAGGAAGTCGGGCCGGCCGGCCGGTGCGGTCAACCGGGGAACCGCAGCGACCGAGCGGGTTGTCCTTTTATATGACTTATGCGAGGAGGCATTCGGCAACAAAACGGAAATCGAAGGACTGATTCAGGATTTGTACCTCCGGCTCGAGTACCTTTCCCGGAAAGCGGGAACGGATCCGGTATGCATGGGGAACGGCCCGGGAAAATCGCCTCCAAAGATGTCCTCATCAACCGACACTGGAGGGCACCGAATATGCGCCGTCTGATCCAGACGATTCTCGCCGCCGCCATCCTCGCCCTCGGCATCGCCGGAGGCGCCGGCCTCGGCCAGGCCGGGACGGCCCGACCGGACGGCACGATCGCCGTCACGGCCGAGGGCGGAATGGGACCGGACGTGGCCCCACGCTAGACGCGGACCATCAAGAACCACGGACGGCACTGGCGGGACCCGGATCCTGCCAGTGTCGTTCCGGTATACCCATCGCGCGATAGAGCCGGACCGCTTCGTCCCGGCACGCCTGCGCCTCGCCGGCATCGCCCAGCAGCCGGGCCAACCCGGCCAAGCCGTACGCCAGCTCGAAGACGTGTTCCCCGTGCCGGGCCACCTCGACCGCGCTGGTGTAAAGGGCGAGCGCGGCCGGCTTCTCCCCGCGATCCTCATGCACGTGGGCGGCCAGGTTGGCCACAGTGGCGGTGCGGGCCGGCCGGTCCGAGGGCTGAGTGCCCTCGAGCGCCTGGGCCGCGACCCGCAACGCCTCGTCGAGATCGCCTGCCCGCCGGTGCGCATCGGCCAGATAGGCCAGCACCAGCGGGGTGTCGGTGGGAACGTGCATGGTCGTGCACACCTCGAGCGCCTCCCGCAGGTGACCGACCGCGGCCGGGGCGTCGCCCAGTCCGAGCAGTGCCTCAGCCAGGTTGACCAGGCTCAGGATCTCGCTGTACCGCTCGCCCATCTGCCGGTTGATGGCCAGCGCCTCCCGGCTCACCGCGGCGGCCGCGTCGAACTCGCCCAGCCGGGTCTTGGCCGAGCTGATGTTGGCCAGCGTCGCGGCCCGGGAGCCGATCGAGCCGAGCTCGCGGTCGATCCCGGCCGAACGCTCCAGGCAGGCCAGGCCCTCGGTGAACTGCCCCAGGCTGTTGTGGATCACACCCTTGCGGCTGAGGACGGCCGCGATGCCGAGCTTGTCGCCCGTCTTCTCGGCCACCAGTATCGCTTCGTCGAGGTAGGTCACGCCCTCGGCGAAGCGGCCCAGGTGCCACAGCGGCACGACCACGTTGGTCAGGCACAGCCGCAGGGCGAGCGGGTCACCCAGGTGACGGGCCGCCCGCAACGCCGCCTCGGCCACGGCCAGACTGGCGCCGTGGTAGCCGTACCGGTCGAGGAAGTGACCGAAGGACCGGGGCAGGTGGACCGCCGAGTCGGCGACCCCCAGCTCCTCGGCGAGCCGCAGCGTCGCCTCGATGTTGCGCATCTCCTGCGAGAACCAGGCGATGGCGGACGCGAGGTCGCGCGTCGGCGGCGGTCCGATCGGGGCGGCCGGCAGCTCTATCCCGTACGGGATCCGCCCTGGGAACAGCGTCGCGCTCACCCGGTCGGACGCGGTGACGTAGTACTCGAGCAGACGGCGGATGTCGGCCGGGGCCTCGTCGTCCAGCTCATCCTGCCCGAGGCTACGGGCGAACGTACGCACCAGGTTGTGGAAGCAGTAGCGGTCGGACTCGCGCTGTTCCAGCATGCCGAGGGTGAGCAGGCCCTCGAGCACGTCCTCGGCGTCGTAGAGGTCGGCTCCGATCAGCGCGGCCGCGGCCCGGACGTCGAAGTCGCCGCCCGGGAACCGGCCGACCCGGCGGAAGCACTGCTGCTGGTTCTCGTCCATAGCGGCGAACGAGAGCCGCAACGAGGCGGCCACGCTGCGGTCGGCCGACCGCATCTCGTCGAGCAGCCGGTCCTCGTTGCGCAGCCGCCGCACCAGATCGGCGATGGTCCACCGCGGCCGGCTGCGGAGCCGGGCCAGGCACAGCCGCAGCGCCAGTGGAAGCCCACAGCAGAGCTCGATCAGCTCGTCGGCGGCCGCCGGCTCGGCGTCCGCGGTCACCGGGCCGAGCACCTCGCGTACCAGGGCCCGGCTGGTCTCGTGACCGAACGTGCGGACCGCGAAGGACTGCGCGCCGTCCAAGCCGAGGCGCATCCGGCTGGTGACGATGGCGAGCGAGCCGTCGGCGGTCGGCAGCAGGGGGCGCACCTGGGCGGCGTCGCCCGCGTTGTCAAGCAGCAGGAGCACCTTGCGGGTCGCGGTGACGACCCGCCAATGGGCGACCCGGGCCGGCGGGTCCTCGGGGATCCGCTCGGACGGCTCGCCCAGCGTACGCAGCAGGACGTCGAGCGCCGCGTGGACGCTCATCGGCTGCTGGCCGGCGGTGAAGCCGAGCAGATCGATGTAGAGCTGCCCAGCCGGGAAACGCTCGGCCAGCCGATGCGCGACGTGTACGGCCAGACTCGTCTTGCCGCTGCCGGCCATGCCGTCCAACTCGACGATCCGCGGCCCCTGGGTGGCCGAACCGTCGACGATTGCCCGGATCCACTCCTCCTCGTCGGTACGGCCGACGAAATCGGGCAGGTCGTAGGGCAGTGACCGGGGCGCCGCGCGCTCCGGCTGCGGCACCTTCGCCGGGACGGCGGCCGGGACGGGCGCCGCCGCCCGCGCCGGCGGGGGGGCGACCAGCGCGTTGGGGAGGGTCAGCGCGGGGAACGGGTTGTGCTCGGGCCCCGGGTCGGTGGCGAGCTGGGCGGGGGGCATGTGGCGGCCGCTGGTGTGCG